>NZ_DASSVG010000239.1:0-4569 GCF_035706265.1 Ramlibacter sp.
AGCTTGGCGATGCGGGCCAGCCGGCGGTTGTCGATGGCTACCACGCAGCCGCTGCGCGCCGCCGCCACCGGCTGGCTGCACACCGGACGCGGGGGCTCGCGCAAGCCGCCCTGGGCCTCGCAGATGTCCTGGAACTTGCGCCAGGCCCGGCCATGGGCGAGCACTTCGGCGGCGATGCGGGTTCCGCCGCCCTGGCCGGCCACGCCGCCGAACTCCAGCAGTTCGCCTGCCAGCAGCAGGGCGCGCTGCCGCAGGTCCGCCGGCGCCCCGGCGTCGCCTCGCAGCACCGCCAGCACGTCGCGCGCCTCCAGCGCGGGGCCGATGCCGCGCCCCACGGGCGCCGTGCCGTCGGTCTGCACCACGCGCAGCTGCAGGCGCAGGGCCTGCGCGGTCTGCCGCAGCTGGCGCGCGAGCGCCTGCGCCGCCTGCGGGCTGCGCACCTTGGCCGTCGGGCCCACGGGCATGTCGATCACGACGTGGGTGGCGCCGGCCGCCGCCTTCTTCGACAGGATGGAGGCGACGAGCTGGCCCTGGCTGTCCAGGTCGAGCGGCCGTTCGACGCGGATCAGCACGTCGTCGGCCGGGCTCAGGCGCACCGCGCCGCCCCACACGATGCAGCCGCCGGTGCGCTCCACCACGCGGCGGATGTCCGGCAGGTCCAGCGCCACCGGGGCGAGCGTTTCCATCGCGTCCGCCGTGCCGGCCGGCGAAGTGATCGCGCGCGAGGAGGTCTTCGGCATGCGCAGCCCGCAGGCCGCGACGATGGGCACCACGATCATGCTGGTGCGGTTGCCCGGCAGGCCGCCGACGCAATGCTTGTCCATCACCAGGCCGCCGCCCCACTCGATGCGCTCGCCGGCATCGAGCATCGCGTGCGTGAGCGCCACGGTCTCCTCGGCGTCCAGGCGGTCGCCGGCGCAGGCGGTCACGAAGGCGGCGAGCTGCAGCTCGGAATAGCGGCCGGCGGCCACGTCGGCGATCACCGCGTGCAGCGCCGCCGGCGTGAGCTTGCGGCCGTGGATCTTGGCCCGCACGTGGCCCACGGATTCCAGCGGCGGCGGGTGGCGCAGCGTGACCAGCGCCCCTTCGGCACCGGCCAGCGCCCGCCAGGCGGCCTCCGACACGCCGGCCTCGCCGAGCGCCACCAGGTTGCCGGCGACCACGTTGAGGGTGGCCACCACCGATCGTCCATCGAGGGCCACCTCGACCCGCGACTGGGCCTCGAAGCCTTCCGAGCGGCACACCGGGTCGTCACGGTGCAGGTACAGGACCGGTTCGAGGTAGGTGTCGATGCCGACCCTGCGCAGGCGCAGGCGGCCGGAAGTGCTGTCGGTCGCGGGCATGGCGGCTCCTGTCCCACTGTAGGGGGGGACGGCGGCCCGCATCTTGACAGCCGTCAGCGGCAGTCCGACCAGCCGCGCATGCGGCCGCGCACGGCGGCCAGCCAGGCCGCGGCGCGCGCGCGGGCGCTGGCCTGGTCTTCCTCCAGTTCCTGCTCCAGCGCGTTGAAGGCCAGGCGCAGCGCCGCGAGGGCGTCGTGGCCGTGGCCGTCGCCGCTCAGGGTGCGGCCGCCGACCACGCGGGCGCGCACCAGGGCGGCGCAGCGCGCGTCCTGGCCGTCGTGCCGCGGCGGCTCGCTGCGCGCGTACCACTCCAGCACCGAGGGATACAGCGCCTCGATGCCGCGCATGCGGCGTCTGGCTGCGGCCTCCACGGCCTTGGCGTGCGGCATCGCCGCGATTTCGATGCGGACCGGCTGGCGCGGCATGGACTGCTCTCCCTGTTCTCCTCGACGGCAAGAGGATGCAATGCCCGGTCGGCGAGCCGCATGACGCAGCGCAAGAACGCGTTCGCGCGCGCTGCCTTCTTTGCCTAAGGAAAGCAAGGTAGCCGTTGCTTAAGCAGCTGCCCCAAGGCGCAGCGAACTTGCGCTGGCGCAAGTTGCGTCCCGCCCCATGCGCCACAAAGAAGCAGAGGGCGCGCATGCGCGCGGCAGGCGGAGAACATCATGAAGACATTCGTTGTCATCGCACTGACGGCGGCCCTGCTGGCCGGCTGCGGCACGTCGTCGGAGATCCCCAGGGAACAGGCCGGCACGGTGATCGGCGCCGTCGCAGGCGGTTTGCTGGGCAGCCAGATCGGCGGGGGCGACGGGCGCGTGGCCGCCACCATCGTGGGCGCGATCGCCGGCGGCGCCATCGGCCAGAGCATCGGCCGCTCGATGGACCAGACGGACCGCCTGCGCACGGCGCAGGTGCTGGAGTCCAACCCCACCGGCACGCGCACGCACTGGCGCAACCCGGACACCGGCGCCGAATACACGGTCGTGCCCACGCGCACGTACGCGTCGGCGCAGGGGCCGTGCCGCGAATACACCATGGATGCGGTGATCGGCGGCCGGCTGCAGAAGGTGTACGGCACCGCCTGCCGGCAGCCGGATGGCAGCTGGCGCGCGCAGCCGTGAACGCAGGGAGCGAGCGATGCGCAGGTTTCCCCCCGAGAACATCGGCCCGGTGGACCAGTGGCTGCGCCTGTCCGCCGGCTTCGTGCTGCTGGTGCTGGCCGGCAGCGGCTTGATCGGTCCCTGGGGCTATCTCGGCCTCATTCCCATGCTGACGGCCATGGTCCGCTGGTGCCCGCTCTACCACCTGCTGGGCCTGCGCACCGGACGGCGCACCGGAAGGTCCACGCGATGAGCGTGCGCAACCTGGAGTCGCTGTTCGCGCCGCGTTCGGTGGCGATCGTCGGCGTGTCCGCCCGTCCCGGCAGCCTGGGCGCGCTGGTGCTGCGCAACCTGCGCGAGGGCGGCTTCCGCGGGCCGCTGTGGCTGGTGGACCGGCAGGAGGGCGAGATCGACGGACTGCGCATCCACGCCGGTATCGCGGCGCTGGCGGAGACGCCGGAGCTCGCGGTGGTGTGCACGCCGGCGGAGGCGGTGCCCGAAGTGATCGAGGCGCTGGCCGCGCGCGGAACCCGCGCGGCCGTCGTGCTCACGGCCGGATTGCGCCAGCCCGGGGCCGACGGGCGCTCGCTGCAACAGGCGATGCTCGATGCCGCCCGGCCCGGGCTGCTGCGCATCCTGGGGCCCAACTGCATCGGCGTGCTGGTGCCGCGCAGCCGCCTCAACGCCAGCTTCGCGCCGGGGCAGGCACTGCCGGGCGCGATCGCCTTCGTCACGCAGTCGGGCGCGCTCGCCACGTCGATGCTGGACTGGGCCAACGCGCAGGGCATCGGCTTCTCGCACTTCGTCTCGCTGGGCGACAGCGCGGACGTCGACTTCGGCGACCTGCTCGACTACCTGGCCAGCGACGGCGGCACGCGCGCGATCCTGATGACCATGGAATCGGTGAAGCACGCGCGCAAGTTCATGGCGGCCGCGCGGGCCGCGGCGCGCAACAAGCCGGTGATCGTGGTGAAGGCCGGCCGCGCGCCCGAAGGCGCCCGCGCCGCCGCGTCGCACACGGGCGCGATGGCCGGCTCGGACGCGGTGTTCGATGCCGCCGTGCGGCGCGCCGGCCTGCTGCGCGTCGACACGCTGGAAGCGCTGTTCGACGCCGCCGCCACCCTGGCGCATCCGCCCAGGTGGCGGGGCGAGCGGCTGGTGGTGCTCACCAACGGCGGCGGCGCCGGCGTGCTGGCGGCGGACGCGCTGGCGCTGGCGGGCGGGCAGCTCGCGCCGCTGTCCGATGCCACGCTGCAGGCGCTGGACGCGGGCCTGCCCGCGACGTGGTCGCGCGGCAATCCCGTGGACATCGTCGGCGACGCGCCGGTGCAGCGCTACGTGCATGCGCTGCGCACGCTGCTGGCGGCGCCGGAGGTGGACGGCATCCTGTTCCTGCACGCGCCGACCGCCGTGGTGCCCGCCGTCGACATCGCGCAGGCCTGCCTGCCGCTGCTGCAGGCGGCGGACAAGGCGGTGCTCGCCTGCTGGCTCGGCGGCGCCACGGTGGACGCGGCCCGGCGCCTGTCCGCCGATGCCGGCTTCCCCTGCCGCGGCACGCCGGAACACGCGGTGGCGGCCTGGATGCAGCTGGTGCAGTACCACCGTCACCAGCAACTGCTGATGCAGCTGCCGGATGCGGATCCCGCCGCCCCGGCGGTGGACCGCGCCGCGGCCGAGGCGGTGCTGCAGTCCGCCCTGCACCAGGGCCGCGAATGGCTCGACGAGGCGGCGGCGAAGGAGGTGCTGCAGGCCTACGGCATCGCCACCGTGCCGACCCGGCGCGTGCGTGACGCGCAGGAAGCGGTGGATGCGGCCGAGGAACTGGGCTACCCGGTGGCGCTGAAGGTGGTCTCGCCGCAGCTGCTGCACAAGTCCGATGCCGGCGGTGTCGCGCTCGGCATCGCCTCCGGCGACGAACTGCGCAAGGCGATGATCGCCATGCGGCACCGGATCGCCGTGGCGGCGCCGCAGGCGCACATCCTGGGCTTCACCGTGCAGAAGATGCTGCAGGGTGGGCGCGGGCGCGAGCTGATCGCCGGCATCACCGAAGACCCGGTCTTCGGCCCGGTGCTGCTGTTCGGCGAAGGCGGCACGGCGGTGGAGCTGCACCGCGACCGCACGCTGGA
>NZ_DASSVG010000240.1:0-2165 GCF_035706265.1 Ramlibacter sp.
GCATCCGGCTCGGGCGCCTGGATGCGCGCGTGGACGTGGAGACGCGTGGCGGCCTGCTCACCATCGAATGGGCCGGCGGCAACGCGCCGGTGTACATGACCGGACCGGCCGTGACCGTGTTCGAGGGCGAAATCGAACTGCAGGACTGACATGGGCAACGAAGAACAGATGCACCCGATCACGGAAGACGACATCGCCAACTGGCTGGCCAACAACCCGGGGTTCTTCGAACGCCACGCGCAGCTGCTGGCGAGCGTGCAGCTCACCAGCCCGCACGGCAACCGCGCGGTGAGCCTGCAGGAGCGGCAGGCCGAGATGCTGCGCGACAAGATCAAGGCGCTGGAGCACCGCATCATGGACATGGTGCGGCACGGCAACGAGAACATGGTGATCTCCGAGCGCGTGCACCGCTGGGCCCGCGCGCTGCTGCTGGTGAACTCCTCGCGCGCGCTGCCGGCCACGCTGGTGGCCGAACTGCAGGCGCAGTTCATGGTGCCGCAGGTGGCGCTGAAGGTCTGGGACGTGGACGAGCGTTACCGCGAGGAGCCGTTCGCGCAGGGCGTGAGCGAGGACGCCAAGGCCTTCGCCACCTCGCTGCAGCAGCCCTATTGCGGCGTGGTGACCGGCATCGAGGCCGTGGGCTGGCTGGACCAGCCGGAGACGGCGATGTCGCTGGCGCTGATCCCGCTGCGCGCCGGCGCGGTGAACGGCCCCGCGCCGGCCTTCGGCATGCTGGTGCTGGCTTCGCCGGACCCGCAGCGCTTCGAGTCCGGCATGGGCACCGACTTCCTGGAGCGCATCGCGGAGACCGCGAGCGACGCCCTGTCGCGGCTGCGTCCGCGCTGATCCGCATGGACGACGCCGGGCTGGTCGAACGCTATCTCGAACACGTCCGCGTCGAAAAGCGGCTGGCCGCGCGCACGGTCGAACTCTATGCGCTCGACCTGCAGAAGCTGCGGGAGAACGCCGAAAAGGCCGACGTGGCGCTGGCGCAGGTGCAGAACGCGCACGTGCGGCGCTGGGTGGCGCAGATGCACGGAGGCGGCCGCAGCGGGCGCGGCATCGCGCTGATCCTCTCCGGCTGGCGCGGCTTCTATGCCTGGCTCGGGCGCGAAGGGCTGGTCGCGAGCAATCCGGTGCAGGACGTGCGCGCGCCCAAGGTGGCCAAGCCGCTGCCCAAGGCCTTGAGCGTGGACGATGCGGTGCAGCTGGCGGAGTTCAGCGCCGAGGACGCCGATCCCTGGCTGGAAGCGCGCGATGCCGCGATCGTGGAACTGCTCTATGGCTGCGGACTGCGGGTGGGCGAGCTGGTGGGGCTGGATGCGCGGGCGAGCGGCGCGGCCAAGGGGTGGGTGGACCTCGATGCCGGCGAGGCGCACGTGCTGGGCAAGGGCAGCAAGCGGCGCACGGTCCCTGTCGGGACGAAGGCGCTGGAGGCGCTGCGCGCATGGTTGGCGCAGCGCGCGGGCGGGCGGCATGCCGGCGAGGCCGCGCTCTTCATCGGCCGCAACGGCACGCGCCTGAGCGCGCAGGCGATCTGGGCGCGGTTGAAGCGGCGCAGCCTGCACGCCGGGCTGGCGACGCCGGTGCATCCGCACATGCTGCGGCATTCCTTCGCCAGCCACGTCCTGCAGTCCAGCGGTGATTTGCGAGCCGTGCAGGAGCTGCTCGGGCACGCGAACATCGGCACGACGCAGGTGTACACGCGACTCGATTACCAGCACCTGGCCAAGGCCTACGACGCCGCGCATCCGCGGGCGAAGAGGAAGTGAGCGCAGGTCGCAGCGCCTGCGGTCAGGCGACGCGTTCGCGCAACGCGCGTTTCAACACCTTCCCGTTCGCATTGCGCGGCAAGGGCTCGGTGAGCCAGCTCCAGCCGTCCGGCGTCTTGTAGTCGGCCAGTTCCGCCTTGCAACGCGCGACGAGTTCGGCGCGCAGGGCTTCCACATCGACTGCGCCGGGCGCATAGACGAACGCATGGATGCGCTCCCCCAGCACCGGACAGGGCACCCCCACCGTCGCCGCCTCCTGCACGGCCGGATGGCCTACCAGGCAGTTCTCCACTTCGACCGAGAACACCTTGTAGCCGCCCCGGTTGATCATGTCCTTCTTGCGGTCGTGCACCCGCAGGTAGCCTTCCGCATCCATCGTCCCGATGTCGCCCG
>NZ_DASSVG010000241.1:0-2226 GCF_035706265.1 Ramlibacter sp.
CTCGCCAGCTCCGGCCCGCCCGGCTCGCTCTCCGCCCCGGCCAGCGGCGGCAGGCGTCGCCGCGCGTCCTGGGGTGTGGCACGGGCGGCGTCGAACACGGCGGGCTCGCGGCTTCAGAAGCTGTCGGGGGCCCGCTGGCCGAGCTTGCGGTATTCCAGCGCCAGCGCTTCACGCAGGTCGTCGGCGGTGAGCGACGACTCGGCCTCGCCGTCCTGCCCGCGCTGGCGTGCGAGCAGCGCCGCCGTCAGCACCGCATTGCGGATGTGCCCGCCCGGCAGGTCCACCAGCGCGGCGATCGCGTTCATCACCGAGGGATCCACCTGCGGTGCTTCGCCCAGGTGCAGCGACCACAGCGTGCGCCGCTCGGCCACGTCCGGCAGCGGGAACTGCACCACGGCATCGAGCCGGCGCAGGAAGGCGTCGTCGAAGCGCGCCTTGCTGTTGGAGGTCAGCACCGCCACGCCGTGGAAGGTCTCCAGCCGCTGCAGCAGGTAGTTGGTCTGCATGTTGGCGTAGCGGTCGTTGGCCTGCTTGACGTCGGTGCGGGCGCCGAAGAGCGAGTCGGCCTCGTCGAAGAGCAGCACCGCATCCAGGTGCTCGGCGCGGGACAGCAGTTGCGCGAGGTTCTTCTCGGTCTCGCCGATGTACTTGCTGACGACGGCGGCCAGGTCGACGCGCACCAGCGGACGCGCGAGCCGGTCGGCCAGCCACTGCGCCGCCAGCGTCTTGCCGGTGCCCGATGCGCCGATGAACAGGGTCTTCACGCCATCCCCGAGGCGCCCGCGCAGCAGCGGCCCGAGCCGCTCGCCGGCACCGGCGCGGGCCAGGCAGCGCGTGAGCAACAGGCCCAGTTCACGGTGCACCTCGGGCGGGCCCACCCAGGCATCGGCGGGAATGCGGTCGGATGACAGCTGCGCCCAGGCCGAGAGGCTGCGCGCGCTGGCGCGCACCGCTTCCTCGATCGCGCGATGCGCCTGCCCGTCCCGGGCGTGCGCCGCGGCTTGCGCCAGCACCGAGATGCCGCAGCGGGAGCGGGCGACGGCGCCGCGGTCGCCAGGGCCGATCGCGTCGGCCGGCAGCTTGCGGAGGCCGGACCACAGCGCGAGCCGGTCGCGCGCATCCGGCAGGCCCAGCTCACCTTCGTGCATCGGCAGGGTCGATTCGAAGGCGGCGTCGGGCGCGGCCAGCACGATCAGCGGGCCCGTCCAGTGCGCCAGGCCCGGCACGCGCGTGGCGCTGCCCGGCGCCGCCTCGGCCTGCCACACGGGAATGCCGCGGGCCGCAACCAGGGCCGGGACGACGCCCTCGCGGGCGGACAGGAGCGCCACCGCATCGCTGGATAAGCCGCGCGCCTCGTCGGTCCCTTCGATCTCGAAGGCGATGCGGCCCATGCGCGCGGCCAGCCGCGCCGCCATGGCCCGCAGTTCGCCGGCATCGATGCCGCGCAGGACGAGGGCGCACGGCCCGCGTGACGCCTGCGCGGCCGCCCCGAGCCGGACGACGGCCTCGGCCCAGGCCGCCGGCAGGGGCCAGCACGGTTCGCCCAGGGGCTGGAGCCGCAGGCGCCCCAGCGGCGTCGCATGCGCTGCCGGCTCGCCGCACGCCAGCCACGCGACGAGGCACGCCGGCATCTGCAGGGTGCGGGCGTGGGCCGGCTGCTGCGGGTCGGACAGCTGCAGCAGCCCGCTCGCCAGGGCCGTGCCCTGCAGCAGGCGGCCCAGGGCTTCGGCCGGTGACGGCCCGTCCTCGTCGAGGCTGCCCGCGAGACTGGCGAGCAGGCCCAGCGTGGGGCGGGCCGGACCGATGCGGCTGGCACTGCCTTGCAGCAGCGACAGCGCCGCCGCCGGCCGGGCATCCAGTTCCACCCACAGGGCCAGCGCCGCGGCCGCGTGTTCGACCGGCGCGAGATCCAGGGCCGCGACCAGCGGCGCGAGCACGGCTTCGTCCACCACCGGCTGCGGGGGCGGATCGCGCAGCCACTGGGCATCGGGATGCGCGAACTGATCCGGCGGCAGGCTCGCAGCCAGGGCCGCGAGCAGCCGCGCATGGAGCGAGGGCCGGACCGCCTTATCCATGCGGGTCGTCCGCGGGCGGCGGCAGCCGCCGGGCGTCCAGGAAATGGAAGTGCACGATGTGGCGGAACCAGGGCACCCAGCCGGGATCGGCATCGAGGCCGAGGCGGCGCAGGCGCATGTCCACGTCGTCCAGGGCGAAAAGGACGTCGAC
>NZ_DASSVG010000242.1:0-13194 GCF_035706265.1 Ramlibacter sp.
GCGACGGCGATGGCGGAACTGGCCAAGGCGCCGGAGAGCGATGCGGTGGGCTGCACGCAGGTGACGGAAATCCTGATCACGGGCGGCGTGCAACTCACGGGCCTGCTGCCGCCGCCGCACGAGCTGACGACCACCTACACCCCCGCGGTGGCGGCGGATGCCAAGGAGCCGGAGCTCGCGCGCGCGCTGATCGCCGCGCTCACCGCGCCGGAGGCGGCGCAGGTGCGCAGGGAGTGCGGGTTCGAATAGCTGCTACGCCAGCAGCGCATTCACCCGCTTCACGTACGCCGCCGGATCCTCCGGCAGGCCGCCCTCGGCCAGCAGCGCCTGGTCGAACAGGATGTGGGCGAGGTCGTGGAAGTTGGGCGAGCCCTCCAGCTTCTTCACCAGCGGATGCGAGGCGTTCACTTCCAGCACGGGCTTCACGTCCGGTGCCTTCTGCCCCGCCTGCTTCAGCAGGCGCGCGAGCTGCAGGCTCATGCCGCCTTCGCTCACCACCAGGCAGGCCGGTGAATCGACCAGGCGGGTGGTCACGCGCACGTCCTGCGCCTTGTCCTTCAGCGCCTCCTTGAGCTTGGCCAGCACCGGCTTGAAGGATTCGGCCGCTTCCTCGGCGGCCTTCTTCTCCGCTTCGTCCTGCAGCTTGCCCAGCTCCACCTGCCCCTTGGCCACGGACTGCAGCGGCGTGCCCTCGAACTCGTTCAGGTACGACATGGCCCACTCGTCGACACGGTCGGTCATGTACAGCACCTCGATGCCCTTCTTGCGGAAGATCTCCAGCTGCGGGCTGTTGGCGGCGGCGGCCTGCGTGTCGGCGGTGATGTAGTAGATCGCCTCCTGGCCTTCCTTCATGCGCGCCTTGTAGTCGGCCAGCGAGACGCTCACCGTGTCGCTCTGCGTCGAGGCGAAGCGCAGCAGCTTCGCCAGTCGCTCGCGGTTGCCGAAGTCCTCGCCCAGGCCTTCCTTCAGCACCGCGCCGAACTCGGACCAGAACTTCGCGTACTTCGCCTTGTCCTCGGCGCTCGCAGATTCCTCCTTCTCGGCCTTCGCCAGATCCTCCAGCATCGAGAGCACCCGCCGCGTGTTGCCCTCGCGGATCGCCTTCACGTCGCGGCTTTCCTGCAGCAGCTCGCGGCTCACGTTGAGCGGCAGGTCGGCCGAATCGACCACGCCCTTGACGAAGCGCAGGTACGTGGGCAGCAGCGCCTCGGCCTCGTCCATGATGAAGACGCGCTTCACATAGAGCTTCACGCCCGCGGCCTTCTCGCGGTTCCAGAGGTCGAAGGGCGCGCGGCCCGGGATGAACAGCAGCTGCGTGTATTCCGTGCTGCCCTCCACCCGGTTGTGGCTCCAGGCGAGCGGGTCCTCGTAGTCGTGGCTGATCGCCTTGTAGAACTCCTGGTACTGCTCGGGCGTGATGTCCTTCTTGTTGCGCGTCCACAGGGCGGTGGCCTGGTTGACGGTCTCCCATTCGTCGGTGAGTACGTGCTCGCCGCCCTTGCCCTCCTCGCCTTCCTTCCACTCCTCCTTGCGCATCAGGATGGGCAGCGAGATGTGGTCGGAGTACTTGCCGATGATCGACTTCAGGCGCCAGGTGGAGAGGTAGTCCAGCGCGTCGTCGCGCAGGTGCAGGATCACGCTGGTGCCGCGCTGCGGCCGCGTGATCGCCTCGGTCTCGAAGTCGCCGGCGCCGGCGCTCACCCAGCGCACGCCTTCCTCGGGCTTCAGGCCGGCGCGGCGCGATTCCACCGTGATGCGGTCGGCCACGATGAAGCCGGAATAGAAGCCGACGCCGAACTGGCCGATCAGCTGCGCGTCGGCCTTCTGGTCGCCCGAGAGATGGCTCACGAACTCGCGCGTGCCGCTCTTGGCAATCGTGCCCAGGTTGTCGATGGCCTCCTGCTGCGACATGCCGATGCCGTTGTCGGCGATCGTCAGCGTGCGGGCTTCCTTGTCGAAGCTCACGCGCACTTCGAGATTGGGCGCGTCCTCGTACAGCTCGGGGTGGTTCAGCGCCTCGAAGCGCAGCTTGTCGCAGGCGTCGGAGGCGTTGGAGACCAGCTCCCGCAGGAAGATCTCCTTGTTGGAGTACAGCGAGTGGGTGACCAGGTGCAGCAGCTGCGCGACCTCGGCCTGGAAGGAATGTTTCTGGCTCATGGCGTGTTGTTCTGGAGAGACGAACGGCGCCGCGCAAGTAGGGGCTGGCCGTGGAGTTTTCAAGGAGAAAGGATCTGCCTCAGGAGGAATGTGAACTTTTCAACGAATCCCGCCGAGTATCGACGACGTGCGGCATCGCGGCGGAGCAACGGCTGGTTACAGTGAGCAGCATGCGGATCGAGCTCCCCCTGCCTGCCCTGGCCGACATCACGCCGCGCGCCGACGATGACGCGCACACGCTCACCGTAGCGGCGTGGCCGATGGAGTGGACGCCCTGGCAATGGGGCAGCGATCCGGCGCCGAGCCTGCGGGTGCAGGTGGATGCGGTAAGGGCGGTGGCGGTCACGCTGACGTTCTGAGGGGCGTTGCCCTCATTCTCTAGGACAGGCACGCCGGCTTCCGGCGGCATGTGCTTGGGCATCGCTCAGGTGGACAGCCTGCGCGAAGCGCTCATTGCGCCTGGGCCGGGCAGCGCATGACGCGTGTGCCGTAGAGCGAAGCCCACCTCCACGAGCGCCTTCACGATCTGGCTGCCGATGAAGTCAGCCGGATCGCAATCAGAAGGTTTCGTGGCGCGCACACTTGCGGGTAGGGGAGGCGCGCAGCCCCCGTAGACCCGTTGCCGACGCCCGCACCGCACATGAGACGATCGCTTTGGCCGTAACTGGACGCGCGCGTGCCGGTGAGCGCGCTCCCGCGAGTGGCATGGTTCTCGCACCCTCACGCAGCACGCCGCCAGTGCCACACGATCAGCATCGCGGGGCGCGCTTCTCGTCCAACTCGCCAAGGAGCGGATTGCGCCCGGCCTCGGGCGACATGACGATCGAGCCTTATCGCCGGCGGGGATCACCTTCTCATGTGGTTGCGAGACGGCGACTGCATTCGCACGACAGTCTTAAGGTGAAACCCCTAATTAGCGTTACTGCAACAGCTCCGACGCGTGGACGGACTTGACCGACGAGCGGGCGACGACGAAGCGCCACCCGCCATTGGTGCAGCCAGGAACGCGTGAAATTTCACGGTTTGCCAGCTGCCCTTTCCCTCCGAGGCACTGCACGTCAGCTTGCTTAATTGCATGTTGTTACGTTGACCCCTACAGTTTGACTCCAGTCAAGGTCGTAGGCATATCGCCTACTCATGTTAGGACGATTCGTTAAGGAGTCTCAATGAACAGGTCTTCCATCCTCCGTTTGGGCATCGCGGCGATCGCCCTCTCCGCTACCGCCGCCTTCGCGGCGCCGCCCACCGAAAGCGCGAGCCTGACGGTCACCGCTGAAGTGGTGAAGGTGTGCACTCTCGCTCTGTCCGGGGACGTCGAGTTCGGCCAACTCGATGTCGTCAATGGCAGCGATCTGACGAGGACCGTGACGGCAACCTATCAGTGCACGAAGGACACGGCCGTGACCAGCTTCAAGGTCGGCGGCGTCGCCGCAGCCGCCCCGGCCAAGGGCAACTTCGCCGGATCGATGGCGAGCGGTTCCAACACGATGGCGTACACGATCGAGTGGACCGACCCGGGCAGCTTCACCGGACTGGGGATGCAACCCGTCGCCGCCAATCAGAAGGCCGTCGATCTCATTGCCAAACTCCCGAAGGCCAACTACCAGAACGCGGCCCCGGGGAGCTACACCCAGACCGTCGCGGTCACGATCGACTACTAATCAGGCAGCTCCGACGCGCGTGCTCTGCACTCGCGCCGGAGCCCCAGCGCATGCGCTCTAGCTTCGATACATGATGTGGTCCTGTGAAGTCAGACGCCGCATTCCGCTCTTCCTGGCAGTCCTGGTGGCCTGTGGGTCGACCGCGCAGGCCGCCACCGGCAGCGGAACGCTCACGGTGTCGGCCACTGTGGTGTCGAAGAATGAATGCAAGTTCTCGACGAAGTCGCTCGTCCTGGACTTCCAATCGATCAACCCCGTTGCGAACACGCCCAAGATTGCCACGGCCGTCGCCACCATCACGTGCCATGGCAATGCGGACCCCGCTGTGTTCTACATAGATGCCGATAAAGGCAAGAACCAGAGCACATCCGGCGCGCGCCAGATGCGCGGAGTGACCGCAACGACCGAAGTGCTGCCGTACACGCTATCGTGGAATCCCGCCAACGGCGAGGTGACGAAAAATCTAGCTTTCTCCGTTACTTTCACCGGTTCAGTGGCGCCACTGGATTTCAAGCAAGTTCCACCGGGCTCCTATTCGGATACAGTCCAGATCACGGTCACTCCGTGACCCTCGCAGGCAGAGTCCGCCCGCGCTCTTTCAGATGATCCGTCCCGCTTTCTCCTGGCTTCGCCTCCCCCTGCCAGCGCTGGCCTTTGGCGTGCTCTCGATTGTCGCGATGTCCGTCGGCGCATCCGAGTTTTCCGTATCGCCGATCGGGATCGAGCTGAAACCCGGCGCGCTCAACGAGACGATCTCCGTCACCAACCACGCTTCCGCCCGGCTGCGCGTGGGAATGCGGTTGATGGAGTGGACACAGGATGCCCAGGGCGCGGACGTCTACAAGGACACCGGCGACTTGGTGTACTTCCCTCGCCAAATGGAGATCGCGCCGGAAGCGAAGCGTCTCGTGCGCGTCGGCGCGAAGTCCGTCGCGGGCGAGTCGGAGCGCGCCTACCGGCTGTTCATCGAGGAGCAACCCGAGGCTGCCACAGGTCCGGAGCGCTCCCAGGTTTCTTTCTACTTGCGCTTCAGCGTTCCCGTGTTCATCCCCCCGGCCGTGCGTCGTCCGCAGGTGGAAGTCGGCGAACCGCAGCTGGCCCAGGGCAAGGTCTCCTTGACCGTGCGCAACCGTGGCAACCAGCACGTAAGGATCGTGCGTATGCTGGTCCAGGACGAGGCTGGCGAAGCGCGGGAGGCCACGGGTTGGTACCAGCTGCCCGGTATTGACCGCACGTACTCGGTGGAAATTCCGCAGGCCACCTGCCGCACGGCGAAGACGCTCCGGATCACCGTCGAGGGCGAGGGCCTGAAGGCGGTACGCGACCTCCATGTGGACCCGGCGCGCTGCCTCTGAAGCCGGCGGCGGCCGCCCTCCTCCCACCTCTACACCATTCCGTTTTCCGCCCCTACGGCGCGGCGGGCTCGGGGCGTGCGGCGCCGCACGCGCGGTGATGCTGGCGTTAACCCTCACCGCAAGTGCCGCGGTGTTCGGCCAAGCACCGGAACGGCCTCCGCCCGTCGACGAAGAGATCATCGTGCAGGTGCGCTCCAACGGAGTCGCCCGCGGCGATTTCACATTGATACGCCGGGCTGACGGCGATCTCTGGATTCCGGCGTCTGACCTCGAGCGGCTGCAGATCCAACCGCTGCGCGAGGCGCGCCGCGAACGCAATGGCGAGACCTTCTACTCCAGCGCGGCTCTCGGAGCCTCCAAGGTGGTCTTCAACGAAGAGCAGCTTACCGTGGACATCGATTTCACGGCCGAATCCCTGCAGGGCACCAGCATCGATCTGTCCGACCGGCGCCTGTCCACTGCAGCCGCCGCCGCGCGCAATAGCCTGGTGCTTTCCTACCGGCTGTCCATGGTTCAGTCTCGCGGTGCACCGGTCGAAGCCGCGCTCGAAACAGATATGAACGTCCGCTGGCAAGGCATCCTGTTGCGGCAGGAAGCCCGGTTGCTCACGGCGGGACCGGGTCGACACCTGCAACGCGGCGCCACCCAGGCGGTTTACGATGATCGGACGAATGCGCGCCGGTATGTCGCAGGCGACGTGTTTTCCACGGCGGGGGCATACGGTAGCGGGCTCACGGGCGCTGGCCTGCTGCTGCAGAAGGTGTACGAGCTCACGCCGGACGTGGTGCGGCATCCGCTGCCGACCTTGCAGGCATCCACGTCGCTGCCGGCCGAGGTGGAGGTGGCGGTGGACGGCAGGCCCGTGTATCACACGCGGGTCGCCCCCGGACCCATCGTGCTGAACAACCTGCCGGTCAGTGGCGGCACGCACAACCTGCGCCTGACCATCACCGATGCCGCCGGACGGCGCGAAGTGATCGAGCAACCCTTCCTGTTTACGGATTCGGTGCTCGCGCAAGGCTTCCACGAATACAGCTACTTCGTCGGCAAGCGCTCCGAGCTCGACTCCGCAGGCCAGCTGCAGTACCGGGAGCCGGCTTGGCAGGGCTACCATCGATACGGTCTGACCGATCGCCTCACCGTGGCGGCCGGGGGCGAAGGAAACAGGGATTTCCACAACCTCGGCGGCGGTATCACCTTGCGCAGCGATCGATTGGGCTTGCTGTCGCTCGATCTGCTTTCAAGCGTGACGCACGGCGGTGGCCCCCACGCGGCGGGCTGGTCGGCTCGCTACACCTACGACTCGCGCTTCGGCAGCCTGGTGTTCGGGCGGCGGCGGTTTGAGTCGGGGTTCCGCAGCTTCGGCGACCCGGCCACCGTGCCGTTCCCGCTCGGTGAAACGCGACTGGGAGTCTCAACTGGTTTCGGACGCCTCGTCGTGTCGGCGGACCTGGCGCGAACGGTCACCGCGAAGGAGAGGCGCGACACGCGCTCTCTGCGCTTCTCGACATTTCTCAGCCGCGCGGTAAGCGTGTTCGCGGAATACCAGACTACTCGGGTCAACGGCACGCCCGGCTGGGCGGCGAACCTTTACCTGCGTGCCGATTTCGACTCGCAGCGCTGGACGAGTGCGAGCATCCGGGGCACGGCGGTCGGCCAAACGGTGGAAGTTCAGGCCGGCCAGCAGGTTCCGGCCGGGGAAGGCTTTGGCTACCGCGTAGGCGTGCAGTCGGACTTGGGCCGGCGCGAGGACGCTAGGGCCACGCTCGCGGCCGACTGGCACCTGCGTCCCGCCAATCTCGGCCTGTTCGCCGCCGCCGCGCGGGAGGGAGGCTTCACTGTCGTGCAGGGCACGGCCGCGGGAGCGCTGGTTGGACTGGACGGCTTCTGGGGCCTTACCCGCGAAGTGAACGACGCCTTCGCGCTCGTCAAGCTGGGAGTGCCCCAACCTGGCGTGGAGGTGCTGCTGAACAATCGCTCGCGGGGGCGCACGGATGCACAGGGGCGGCTGCTGATCCCGGACCTCAGCTCCATCGGGCGGCAGGATGTCTCGATCAACGACCGGGATCTGAACATCCTCTACAGCCTCAAGGAGAAGCACCGGACCATCCAGCCGGTTTTTCGCAGCGGCAGCGTGATCGATTTCGGCATCCGGAGGGTACGTGCCGTCGCGGGCGTGGCCAGCCTGATCCAGGAAGGGGAAGCCAAGCCGCTGGTAGCGCGCGCCTGGACGATGCGGGGCCCTGCGGGTCCCGTTTCGATCGAGACGAGCTCCGCAGGCGAGTTTTACCTGGAGGATGCGCTACCGGGAAACTACACGGGAACCGTGGAGGGCCCCGGGAATCGTAGGTACGCCTGCCGCATGACGGTGCCGGACTTCCCGGAACCGGTGCTCGAACTGAAAGAGGGAATCCTCTGTGACTAAGCTATTCGCGCTTGTGCCCCTGCTGCTGCTCGCCTCGGTCGCGCAGGGGCAGACGGTTTGCCGCGTCGCCTCAGCGGGCCCGCTGGCATTCGGCGAATACGACTCCCGCGCCCCGGTGCCCAAGGACACCGAAACGGACGTGAGCGTCACGTGCGAACGCGACGGCGGCCCGCAGAACCTGACGATCCTGATGCGCGTCGACCAGGGCGTCAACGGCGCCAGCGTCGGCAATCGCCGCATGGCGCACGTCGGCGGCTCAAGGGACGTACTCAATTACGGCCTCTACAGCGACGTCTCGCGAAGCAAGGTATGGGGGACCTCCGACAATATCGACACCGTGACCCGTAACTTGAGTGTGCCGAACAAGGGCTCCGCATCGGTCTTGTTCCGGATGTATGGCCGGATCCCGCCGCGCCAAGATGTGTCCGCTGGTCGGTACTCGGACAGCGTACAGATCACGGTGATGTACTGACGCTCGCGCGTCGCAAGGTCACATTCCCCGAGGCGACAAGCAGTTCCGCAACGCGCCCGCCCGCCGGCGCAAGGCCGCCTGCACCCGCGTTTGCCCTAGTTGACGGGAATCAACACGCTCCCCCACCAGACTCGCAAAGTAGCGGCACCAACCAGGTCCGACAAAGGCGGGGGGTCTCTTGAGCGGCATACCAGTTCATCAATGTGACGTGGTCATCGTCGGGGGAGGGGGCGCGGGCTTGCGCGCCGCCATCGCGGTGGCCGAGAAGGATCCGGCGTTGCGCATCGCGCTGGTCTCCAAGGTGTATCCGATGCGCAGCCACACGGTGGCGGCGGAGGGCGGCTCGGCCGCCGTGGTGCGGGCGGAGGACAGCCTGCAGGCCCACTTCGACGACACGGTGCACGGCGGCGACTGGCTGTGCGACCAGGACGCTGTGGAGTACTTCGTGGCCCACAGCACCGAGGAAATGGTGCAGATGGAGCACTGGGGCTGCCCCTGGAGCCGCAAGGAAGACGGCCACATCAACACCCGCGCCTTCGGCGGCATGAAGATCGAGCGCACGTGGTTCGCGGCCGACATGACCGGCTTCCACATGCTGCACACGCTGTTCCAGACCTCGCTGAAGTACCCGAGCATCCAGCGCTTCGACGAGCACTTCTGCTGCGACCTGATCGTGGAAGACGGCCGCGCGCAGGGCGTGCTGGCGATCGAGATCGCCACCGGCGACTTCCGCCTGATCGAGGCCAAATCCGTGGTGATCGCCACGGGCGGCGCCGGCCGCGTGTTTCGCCAGAACACCAACGGCGGCATCGTCACCGGCGACGGCATGGCGATGGCGTACCGGCACGGCGTGCCGCTGCGCGACATGGAGTTCATGCAGTACCACCCGACCTGCATGCCCGGCACCGGCCTGCTGTTCACCGAGGGCTGCCGCGGCGAAGGCGGCATCCTCACCAACAAGGACGGCTACCGCTACCTGCAGGACTACGGCCTCGGCCCGGCCGACCCGTGGCCGCGCAAGAAGGCGATGGAGCTCGGCCCGCGCGACCGGCTCTCGCAGGCCTTCTGGCACGAGGAGCGCAAGGGCCGCACGCTCGAAGGCCCGCACGGCACCTACGTGAATCTCGACCTGCGCCACCTGGGCCACGCCAAGCTGCGCGAGCGCCTGCCGCAGATCTGCGAGCTGGCCGAGGAGTTCATGGGCATCGACCCGGCGGAAAGCCCGATCCCGGTGCGCCCGGCGGTGCACTACACGATGGGCGGCATTCCCACCACGGTGATGGCGGCGGCGCCGCTGCCCGGCCTGTTCGCGGCCGGCGAGTGCGCCTCCAGCGGCCTGCACGGGGCCAACCGGCTCGGCTCCAACTCGCTCGCCGAGCTGTGCGTGTTCGGCAAGGTGGCGGGCGAATCGGCAGCGGCCTTCGCCAAGGCCACCGGCTTCGGCCACGCGGCCAACCTGAAGGCGCAGGCCCGGGAGGCGCGCGAGCGCGCCCTCGCGCCCCTGCAACGCAGCAAGGGCAGCGAGAAGCTCGCCGACATCCGCAACGGCATGGCCAAGGCGATGGAGCGCGGATGCGGCATCTATCGCACCGGCCCCGAGATGGAGCAGGCCGTGCGCGACATCGCCACGCTCAAGCAGCGGGCCCAGCACATCAAGCTGCAGGACAAGGCCGAAGCCTGGAACACCGAGTGGCTGGGCACGCTGGAACTGCAGTACCAGCTGGACGTGGCGCAGGCGATGGTGCATTCGGCGCTCGCCCGCAAGGAATCGCGCGGCGCGCACCAGCGGCTGGACGCCGGCTGCACCGAGCGCGACGACGCCCGCTTCCTGAAGCACACGCTCGCCACCATCGGCGCCGACGGTGCGCCGGTCATCTCGTACAGCGACGTCGTGATCACGAAGTCGCAACCGGGCACCCGCGCCTACGGTGCGGCCGGCGAGGCCGCCGAGAAGGCGGAAAAGGCCCAGCAACAGAGCAAGGAGAAGCAGCGTGTCGTCGTTGCCTGAGACCCGCACCATGGTCGTCGAGGTGCTGCGCTACCAGCCGGACAAGGCGGAAGCGCCCTACACGGAGAAGTTCGAGGTCCCCTTCACCGACGACATGTCCGTGCTGCAGGGGCTGCAGTACATCAAGGACCACTTCGACGGTTCGCTCACCTTCCGCTGGTCCTGCCGCATGGCGATCTGCGGCAGCTGCGGCGTGATGATCGACGGCGTGCCCAGCCTGGGCTGCAAGACCTTCATGCGCGACTACTGGCCCAAGGGCTTCCGCGTGGAGGCGCTGGCGCACTTCCCGATCGAGCGCGACCTGGTGGTGGACGCCACCGATTTCATCGACAAGCTGCCGCGCATCGAACCGTGGATCGAGCCGCCCAAGGAGAAGGCGCTGGCCGAGGGCGAGTACCTGCAGTCGCCGCAGCAGCTGGAGAAGTTCGAGTCCTTCAGCCACTGCATCAACTGCATGCTGTGCTACGCGGCCTGCCCGCAGTACGGGCTAGAGCAGAAGTTCCTGGGCCCGGGCCTCACGGCGCTGGCGCACCGCTACAAGGCCGACTCGCGCGACGGCGAGCACGCGGCGCGCGACGAGCTGATCCACTCCACCGAAGGGGTGTGGAACTGCACCGCGGTGGGCTACTGCTCGGAAGTCTGTCCGAAGCACGTGGACCCGGCCAATGCGGTCAACCAGAACAAGACCGCCAGCGCGCTGGGCTGGTTCTCGCGCGTGATTCCAGGAGGGAGGCGCTGACATGGCTGCTCGCAGACCCTATGTGCGGGGCATGGACGGTTGGTGGAACCGCGTGCCCTTCTTCCAGCGCTACATGGCGCGCGAGGTGACGGCCTTCTTCGTCGCCCTCTATGGGCTGGTGATGCTCGCCGGCCTGGTGCGGCTGGCGCAGGGGCCGGAGGCCTACGCGCAGTGGCTGGAGCTGCTGCGCAGCGGCTGGTCGATCGCGCTGCACGTCGTGCTGCTGCTGGTGTTCGTCTACCACACCTACAGCTGGTTCGAGATCATGCCCAAGACCATGCCGCCGGTCGTGGTGGGCGGCAAGAAGCTGGCGCCGCAGACGATCACCGGCCTGGGGCTCGCCGCCGCCGGCGCGGCCTCGGCCTTCGTCCTCCTCGTTGCATGGATGCTCGCGCGATGAAACCGACCCGACCCTTGAAGCACTCCAACCAGGCGCCGTTCTGGATGCTGTTCGGCGCGGGCGGCATGGTCTCGGCGCTGATCGGTGCGGCGCTGGTGTTCCTCACCGGCCTGGCGGGCCCGCTGGGCCTTTTCGGCGCGGCCAACCCGATCGCCTACGAGAACCTGCTCGCCTTCGCGCGCAACCCGCTGGGCGGCCTGTTCATCTTCATCGTCATCGCGCTGTTCTTGTGGCATGCGGCGCATCGGATCTACCATACGCTGCACGATTTCGGCATCCACCTCAATGCCTTCTGGTGGATGTGCTGTTATGGCGTGGCGGCGCTGGGAAGTACGGTGGCCCTGGTCTTCCTGCTAAGGATCTGAGCGCACCTCCGGCGTCCGCCCGCCACCCTTCCGGGCGGCCGGGCGGGCCCGCTAGAACAGGGCGCTCCAGTCGCCCTGTTCGGCCAGGGCGCCGCGCAGGCGCAGCAACGCCCGGCGGTGCACCTGCGAGATGCGGCCACGGGTGAGCTGCAGCGTGGCGGCGATCTCCTCGAACGGGATCTCCTGCAGGTAGTGGCTGCGGATCACGGTCTTCTCCTGCGCCGGCAGGCCTTCGACGGCCCGCGCCAAGCGCTCCCGCAGCTGCCGCAGCTCCGCGCTGCGGTAGAAAGGCTGCGAGACGCTGGCTGCCTCCTCCTCCACCATGCCGCTGCCTTCCAGCAGCCAGCACAGCGCCAGCCCGATCCCCGCTTCCGAGACGAAGGCCAGTAGCTGCTGCGGCTCCTGCGGGACGGCGGGCGTCGCTGCCCCGCTGCGCTCGGCGGCCAGCGCCTTCAAGTCCTGCAGGCGCTCCGCCCGCAGGCGCTGGCGCGCCGCGATCTGCTGCTGCTTCTCGGTGAAGCGCTCCAGCCCGTTGAGGATGGCGCCGTGCATGCGGCGGGCCGCGAAGGTGCGGAATTGCACGCCGCGGGTGGGATCGAAACGCTCCAGCGCCTCCAGCAGGCCCACCGAGGCGTACTGCAGGTAGTCGGCGTACTCGATCTCGTCGTGGAAGCGGCGCGCATAGTAGGTGCTGGCCACCACGCGGGCGTAGTCCATGTGCAGGGCCAGCAGCCGCTCGCGCGCCGCGGGGTCGCCGCTCTCGCGCAGCTGCCGCCACAGGACCGCTTCCTCGCCCGGCTGCGTTGCAAGGGCTTCCATCGCCGCCTCAGTGGAAGGACCCGACCAGGGCCTTGAGCACCAGCGACCAGCCGTCCACCAGCACGAACATCAGCACCTTCAACGGAAGAGCTATCGTGGTCGGCGGCATCATCATCATCCCCAAGGCCATCAAAACCGAGGACACGACCAGGTCGATCAGCAGGAACGGCAGGAACACCATGAACCCGATCTGGAACGCTGCCCGCAGCTCGGAGAGCATGAAGGCCGGGACCAGCTGCACGTTGCCGACGTCCTCGATGCCCTGCGGCACCCTCGCCTTCGACAGCTCGATCATCAGCGCCAGGTCCTGCTCGCGCGTCTGCCGCACCATGAACTCGCGCAGCGGCGCCGTGCCCTTCGCGTAAGCGGCTTCCATGCCCAGCGTGCCGTCCATGAAAGGCTGGAAGGCCTGCTCGTTGAGCGACTGCAGCACCGGCGACATCGTGAACAGCGTGAAGAACAGCGCCAGCCCGATCAGCACCGGGTTGGGCGGCGTCTCCGGCATGCCGATCGCCTGCCGCAGCATGGAGAGCACGATGATGATGCGCAGGAAGGAGGTCACGCAGACCAGCAGCGCGGGCAGCACCGCCAGCACGCTGAGCCCCAGCACCACGCGCAGGGCCTGGGCCGTGTCGTTGGACGCGCCGCCGAGGGCGGCGCTGCCGCTGGCTGCCGATGGCGCGACCGCTTGCGTCGCGGATTGCGCGGTGGGCTGCGCGGCCGCGAGCGCCTCCGGCGGGGCAGCGAGCGCGAGCAGCAAGGCCACGCCGACTGCGGCGGCACGGCAGCAGTG
>NZ_DASSVG010000243.1:0-7043 GCF_035706265.1 Ramlibacter sp.
GCGCACGACATGCGTGATGCCCTGGTCCGCATCGTCCACCACCACCGCGAGCTGGTAGGCGAACAGGCCGTCGGCGCGCTTCAGCACGAAATCGCCCACCTCTTCGGCCACGTTCTGCAGGTGCACGCCCACGCGCCGGTCGGTCCACGGCACCACGCCTTCGGGCACGCGGAAGCGCCACGCGCGGGGCTCCTTGCCATGCAGGCCGCGGCGGCAGGTGCCCGGGTAGACCAGCTCGCCGTGGCGCGTGCGCTCGCGGCCCAGGGCGCGCAGCGCCAGCGCGATGTCCTTGCGCGAACAGGCGCAGGGGTAGGCCTTGCCTTCGCTCACCAGGCGGTCCAGCGCGGCCTGGTACAGCGGCTCGCGGCGCGACTGCCAGGTCGGCGGCTCGTCCGGCAGCAGGCTGCAGGCGGCGAGCTGGCGCAGGATCTCCTCGTCGGCGCCGGGCACCGTGCGCGGCCGGTCCACGTCCTCGATGCGCAGCAGCCACTGGCCGCCATGCGCGCGTGCATCCAGCCAGCTCGCGAGGGCGGCCACCAGTGAGCCCGCATGGAGCGGGCCGCTGGGCGAGGGCGCGAAGCGGCCGCGATAGGGCATCAGCGCTTCATCCTGCCCCGTGGCGCTCCAGCAGCGCGGCGCGGGTGGCCGGGCTTTCCAGCTGCGCCAGCCACCACTGCAGGGCGCGCCCCGGCCCCAGCGCGCCGGCATTGCGCCAGGCGTAGCTCAGGCGGATGTGGCGCCGGCTGCCGCGCTGGATCTCGCGCGCGACCAGCCGACCCGAATCCAGGTAGGGGCGCGCCAGCGGCTCCGGCAGGAAGCCGCCGCCCAGCCCGCGCAACTGCGCATCGAGCTTGGAGCGCATGCTCTGCACCGTCAGCACGTCCTGGCCGGCCAGCAGGCCGTAGGTGAGGGTGTTGCCGCGCTGCTGGGCCGAATCGGAGACGGCCACCGCGCGGTGCTTGATCAGCACCTCGTCGGGGATCGGCTCCTCCAGCGTGGCAAGCGGATGGTGCGGCGCCACCGCGAACACGAAGCGCAGGTCGCCCAGCTCGTGGCTGGAGATGCCCGGCGTGGTGCCGGGCTCCACCAGCACGCCCAGCGCCAGGTCGGCGCGGCCGGCGGTGAGCGCCTCCAGAGTGCCCCCGAGCGCCTCGTCGCGCAGCCGCAGCCGGGTGGTCGGCTCCATGGCGTAGAAGGCCTCGGCCAGCTCCATCACGGTGGCGGCGGACAGGCAGTTGTCGACCGCGACGGTGAACTCGGCTTCCCAGCCGGTGGCGACCCGCCGCACCCGGTGGGCCATCGCGTCAATGTCCTGCAGCAGTTGCTGGCCGGCACAGAGCAGCTCGTTGCCCGCGGCCGTGAGGCGGGCCTGGCGCGAGCTGCGGTCGAACAGCAGCACGTCCAGCGCGTCCTCGAGCTGGCGGATCCGGTAGGTGACGGCACTGGGCACCAGGCCCAGCTCGCGCGCGGCCGCGGCGAAGCTGCCATGGTCCGCCACCGCCTGCACGAGGCCGAAGGCGTCGGGAGTCAACACGTCGCGCGGCGTCGGCATCTCGTCCTTTGTCTTCAGGATTTTTGAATGATGCCATCAAACAAGAGTCGGCCTCGCCGTCGTGTTGCGCCCCTACATTGGACCGATCCAGAGGAAACACCCCATGCTCACCCTGCGCAAATCCCAGGAACGCGGCTTCGCCGACCACGGCTGGCTGAAGTCCTTCCACAGCTTCTCCTTCGCCGGCTACTACGACCCCGAGCACATGGGCTTCGGCAACCTGCGGGTCATCAACGAGGACCGCATCGCCCCCGGCACCGGCTTCGGCCAGCACGGCCACCGCGACATGGAGATCATCAGCTACGTGCTCTCGGGCGAGCTGGCCCATCGCGACACGCTGGGCAACGTGAAGGCGATCCCGCCTGGCGACGTGCAGCGCATGAGCGCCGGCCGCGGCGTGATGCACAGCGAGTTCAACCATGCCGAGGACCAGACCACGCACTTCCTGCAGATCTGGATCGAGCCCGCCGTGAGCGGCATCGAACCCAGCTACGAGCAGAAGGGCTTCGCCGAAACCGAGAAGCGTGGCAAGCTCCGCCTCGTCGCTTCGCCCGACGGCGCCCAGGGCTCGGTGAAGATCCATGCCGACGCCCGGGTCTACGCGGGCCTGTTCGACGGCGACGAAAGCGCGAGCCTGGCGCTCGACCCGAAGCGGCCGCTCTACGTGCACCTGGTGCGCGGCGAGCTCGCCGTCAACGGCACGCGGCTTTCCGGCGGCGACGCCGCCAAGCTGCGCGGGGAAGCGAGGCTGGCGCTGGACCACGGCAAGGATGCCGAGGTGCTCGTGTTCGACCTGGCCGAACACTGATGTCTTGACCACCACACCCAAGGAGGCTACCCATGGCGACACTGACTACCACCCCGTCCCACTCCGGTCTTGCGGTGAACACGGAGGCCGCGGCCCTCACGCCGGCGCAGAATGCGGCGGCGCTGGTCGGCCGCATCCTGATCGCGTTGCTGTTCCTGCCTTCGGGCTGGGGCAAGCTCACCGGCTTTTCGGGCACCGTGCAGTACATCGCCTCCAAGGGGGTGCCGTTCCCCGAGGTCTGCGCGGCCATTGCCGTGGCCGTGGAACTCCTGCTGGCGCTGGCGCTGCTGGTCGGCTTCAAGACCCGCTGGGTGGCCTTGCTGATGGCGGTGTTCGTGCTCGTGATCACGCCCATCTTCCACAACTACTGGGCGGTACCCGAAGCGCAGATGTACATGCAGAAGCTGAACTTCTGGAAGAACCTCGCGATTGCCGGCGGCCTGCTGGGCTTCTTCGCCTTCGGTCCCGGCACCTACAGCGTCGACGGCCGCCGCCGGGAATGAGCGGGGCCGCCTGAGATGCCCGTCGCCCTGCAGCTCACCGGCCACGAGAAGGACCTCGGCGGCGGTTTTCTCGTACGCCGCCTGCTGCCCGACGCCCGCCAGCGCAGCGTCGGGCCCTTCATCTTCTTCGACCACTTCGGGCCGGCGGAAGAACGCCCGGGCGTGAACCACGATGTGCGGCCCCATCCGCACATCGGGCTTGCCACCGTCACCTACCTGTTCGAGGGCGCGATGATGCACCGCGACAGCCTCGGCAGCGCGCAGCTGATCGAGCCCGGCGCGATCAACTGGATGACGGCGGGGCGCGGCATCGTGCATTCGGAGCGGCGGCCCGACCACCTGCGCGAAGTCGGCTTCGTCAATCACGGCCTGCAGCTGTGGACGGCGCTGCCGCTGGCGCAGGAGGAGGCCGAGCCCTCGTTCTCGCACACCCCGGCCGAGGCCATCCCCGAGTGCAGCGTGGGCGACGCCCGCGTGCGGGTGCTGGTGGGCGAGGCCTTCGGCGTGCGCTCGCCGGTGCCGGCGCTGTGGCGCACGCTGTACCTCGACCTGTGGCTGCCGGCCGGCGGCGGCATGGAGCTGCCGCCGCTGGAGGCGCAGCAGGCGATCTACGCCGTCGAAGGCACGCTGGAGGCGGACGGGGCGCCGCAGCCGCTGCGGCAGCTGGCGGTGCTGCAGCCAGGCTCGCCCGTGAAACTTTTCTCGCCCGGCGGGGCGCGGCTGGTGCTGGTGGGCGGCGAGCCGCTGGATGCGCCGCGCCACATGTGGTGGAACTTCGTATCCAGCCGCAAGGAGCGCATCGTGCAGGCCAGCGCCGACTGGGAGGCCATGCGCATGGGGACGGTGCCGGGGGACGCGGAGGAATTCATCCCGCTGCCGCCGACGCGCTTCACGCCGCCGGAGCCGCTCTCCTGAAGCTGTCAAGGGCGGGGCCGCCACACCCGTTTCCTACAATGGCGGCATGTTCGTCCACCTGCGCCTGCACACCGAATTCTCCGTCGTCGACGGCACCAACCGCATCGACGAGATCGTGAAGGCGGCGGCCGCGGACGGCCAGCCGGCATTGGGCATCACGGACCTGAACAACATGTTCGGGGCCATCAAGTTCTACAAGGCAGGCCGCGGCAAGGGCGTCAAGCCCGTGGTCGGCTGCGAGCTGATGCTGCAGGGCCTGGGCAGCGACGCCCAGGCCGTCTCGCGCGTGCTGCTGCTGGTGCAGAACCACCAGGGCTACCTGAACCTGTGCGAGATCCTGGCCCGGGCCTGGACGCGCAACGTCGTGCGCGCGCAGGCCGTGGCGACGCTCGAATGGCTGCAGGAACTCAACGAAGGCCTGATCCTGCTCGCCGGCGCCCAGGCCGGCGCCGTGGGCCAGGCGCTGCTGCAGGGCGACGAGGGCCGTGCCTCCGAGCTCGCGCTGCAGCTCGCCGGCCTGTTCCCGCACCGCTTCTACCTGGAGCTGCAGCGCGCCGGCCGCCCCGACGACGAGGCCCACGTGGCCGCGGCGGTGCAGCTCGCCGCGCGCCTGAAGCTGCCGGTGGTGGCCACCCATCCGGTGCAGTTCACCAAGGAAGACGACTACGAGGCGCACGAGGCGCGCGTCTGCATCGCCGAGGGCGAGATTCTCGCCAACCCGCGCCGGGTGCGCCGCTTCACCCGCGAGCAGTACTTCAAGACCCAGGCCCAGATGGAGGCCCTGTTCGAGGACATCCCCTCGGCGATCTCCAACACGCTGGAGATCGCGCGCCGCTGCAACCTGGTGCTGGAACTCGGAAAACCGCGGCTGCCGAACTTCCCCACGCCCAACGGCATGCCGATCGAGGAGTATTTCCGCTTCGCGTCGCACGAGGGCCTGAAGGAGCGCCTGCTGCACCTGTTCCCCGACGAGGCCGAGCGCGAGAAGCAGCGCCCGCGCTACGAGGAACGGCTGGAATTCGAGCTCGGGATCATCCTCAAGATGGGGTTCCCGGGCTACTTCCTGATCGTGGGCGACTTCATCAACTGGGCCAAGAACCACGGCTGCCCGGTGGGCCCGGGCCGCGGCTCCGGCGCCGGCTCGCTGGTGGCCTACGCGCTCAAGATCACCGACCTCGACCCGCTGCAGTACTCGCTCCTGTTCGAGCGCTTTTTGAATCCGGAGCGCGTGTCGATGCCCGACTTCGACATCGACTTCTGCCAGGGCAACCGCGACCGCGTGATCGAGTACGTGAAGGAGAAGTACGGCCGCGACGCCGTGTCGCAGATCGCCACCTTCGGCACCATGGCTGCGCGCGCCGCCGTGCGCGACGTGGGCCGCGTGCTCGACATGAGCTACACCTTCTGCGACGGCATCAGCAAGCTGATCCCGAACAAGCCCGGCACGCACATCACGATCGCCGACGCGCTGGAGCAGGAGCCCATGCTCAAGGAGCGCTACGACCGCGAGGAGGAAGTGCGCACGCTGCTGGACCTGGCGCAGAAGCTCGAGGGCATGACCCGCAACGTGGGCATGCACGCGGGCGGCGTGCTGATCGCGCCCGGCAAGCTCACCGAGTTCACGCCGCTGTACCAGCAGCCCGGAAGCGATTCCGCGGTGAGCCAGTACGACAAGGACGACGTGGAGGCGGCCGGCCTGGTGAAGTTCGACTTCCTGGGCCTCGCCACGCTGACCATCCTGGAGCTCGCGCGCGAGTTCATCGTGCGGCGCCATCCGAGCCAGAAGGACTTCGCCTTCGAGACCATCCCGCTGGACGACCCGCACACCTACAAGCTGTTCACCGACGGCAAGACCGAAGCGGTGTTCCAGTTCGAATCGCGCGGCATGCAGGGCATGCTGCGCGACGCGCGGCCTTCGCGGCTGGAGGACCTGGTGGCGCTGAACGCGCTGTACCGCCCGGGCCCGATGGACCTGATCCCCACCTTCGTGGCCCGCAAGCACGGGCGCGAGCAGGTGGAGTACCCGCATCCGCTGGTGGAGCCGGTGCTCGCCGAGACCTACGGGATCATGGTCTACCAGGAGCAGGTGATGCAGACGGCGCAGGTGCTGGGCGGCTACTCGCTCGGCGGCGCCGACCTGCTGCGCCGGGCCATGGGCAAGAAGAAGGCCGAGGAGATGGCCCAGCACCGGGAGATCTTCCGCGCCGGTGCGGCGAAGAACGGCATCAGCCAGGAGAAGGCCGACGAGGTCTTCGACCTGATGGAGAAGTTCGCGGGTTACGGCTTCAACAAGTCGCACGCGGCGGCGTACTCGCTGCTGGCCTACCACACGGGCTGGCTCAAGGTCCATTTCACGGCGGAGTTCTACTGCGCCAACATGACCATCGAAATGGACAACACCGACAAGCTGAAGGTGTTGCACGAGGATGCGGTCAAGAACTTCGGAATGAGCTTCGAGCCGCCGGACGTCAACCGCGGCACCTGGCGCTTCGAGCCGATCTCGGACAAGGTGATCCGCTACGGCCTGGGAGCGATCAAGGGAACGGGGCAGTCGGCGATCGAGGCGATCGTCGCAGCGCGCGAAGACGGCGGGGCGTTCAGGAGCCTGTACGACTTCTGCTGCCGGGTGGACCGCTCGCGCATCAACAAGCGCACGGTGGAGGCACTGATCAAGGCCGGCGCCTTCGATTCGCTGCAGCTCAATCGCGCGTCGCTCGTGGCCTCCATCGACCGCGCCTACGAGTTCGCGGCGGCGCAGGAGGCCAACGCCAACCAGGGCGGGCTGTTCGACCTGGGCGACGACACTCACGGCGCGAGCACCCAGGAGCCGGACCTGGTGGAGGCCACGCCCTGGGGCGTGAAGGAGCGGCTGACGCAGGAGAAGACGGCGATCGGCTTCTACCTCTCGGGCCACCTGTTCGACGAGGTGGAGCGCGAGGTGCGGCGCTTCTGCCGCCGCAGGATCGAGGAGCTGGTGGACACGCGCGACATCCTGCTGCTGGCCGGCATCGTGACGGACCTGCGCATCATCAACGGCCAGCGCGGCAAGCTGGCCCTGTTCAAGCTCGATGACAAGAGCGACGTGATCGAGGCGGCGGCCGACGAATCGGTGTTCAGCCCGCATCGCGCCTGGTTCAAGGACGACGAGCTGGTGATCGTGCAGGCCAAGCTGCAGCCGGACCGCTTCTCGGGCGGCTTCCGCCTGAACGTCCAGCAGATCTGGGACCTGGCGACGGCGCGCTGCCGCTTCGGCAAGTACCTGAAG
>NZ_DASSVG010000244.1:0-2179 GCF_035706265.1 Ramlibacter sp.
GCATCCGCACACCGCGCACCGCGGCATGACCGTGCGCATGGAAGGCTACGAGGGCATCGCTTCGCCGATCAAGCTCGGTCGCACGCCGGCGAGCTACCGGCTGCCACCGCCCTGAGCCACCCCGCACCGGCGCGGGCGTGCCACAGCAACCCTCGTTGCTTGGGTAAAGCTGAATGCTTATGGTTGAGCGGGCCGGACCTGTCGTTATGATGCCGCATGCCTGTACGTCGGAAGTTGTTGTTGCGCGCGCTGCTGCTCCTGCTGCTGGCGGCAGTGGTGGCCGTGATGGTCCTGCCGTACAGCGTCGTCTCGGAGATGATGAAGCGCTTCGGCTGGATCGGGGACGCGCTCGACTTCCTCGACACGATCGCCCCCGGCCTGGAGATGAGCCACCTGCTCGCCTTCGCGGCCCTCGGCTTCCTGGCGCGCTTCGCCTGGCCGAAGCGGCGCCCCGCCTACATCCTGGCCGGCGTGCTGGCGGTCGCCGTGTTCGTCGAGATCGTTCAGGTCTGGGTGCCGGGCCGGCTGGCCGCGGTGTCCCATACGGTGCTGGAGACGCTGGGCGGGGTGGTCGGCTTCGCGATCGCCTGGGTCCTCACCTATGCCTGGGGCACGGAAAGCCTGCCGGACGACTACAAGCCCTCCACCCACTGGACGGGCGAGAACTCCGACCATTGAGCGGGGCGGCTGGCCCGCGACTCAGCGCGCGAACGAGCCGTCCTTGCGGATCATGGTCAGCGCCACGTAGCGCGAGCCCAGGTTGCTGTTCTTGCCGTAGGTGATCGAGAAGCCGCCCAGGTCCTCGTTGTTCATGGACTTGAGGGTGGCGATCAGCTTGGCGCGCGTCAGCGGCGGCGGCGTCTTCAGCAGCGCGGTGGCCACCAGCTTCGCGTTGAGGAAGCCCTCCATGCTGTTGTAGCTGAACTTGCTCTCGTCCAGCGCCGCGATCGCCTTCTGGTACTCGCGCACCACCGGGTTGCCCAGCTCGGTGAAGGGATAGGGCACCACCTGGCTCACCACCACGCCGTTGGCCGTTTCGCCCAGGTCGGCGTGCAGGCCGGAGGCCACGCTCAGCACGAAGAACTGCGGGTGCAGGTCCTTCGCGAGCAGGCCGCGGAACAGGGCCGCGGCGGGCTTGGACTGGCCGATGTAGAGGACGGCCTGCGGCGTCGCCGCGCCGACCACCTCGATGGCCTTGGCGACATCCACCGTGCCGCGCGGCACCGGCGCCAGCGCCACCGGCGCGCTGTTGCGCTTCTTCAGCGCGGCGTGCAGGGCTTCCAGGCCCTCCTTGCCGAAGGCGTCGTCCTGGTAGGCGGCGGCGATGCGCGTGATGCCGGTGGTCCAGGCGTGGTTGATCGCCGCCTCGATCTCGTCGGTGGTGCTGGCGCGCAGGTGGAACACGCCTTCGACATGCGGGTCGCGCAGCGACTTCGCGCCGCTGGTGTTGCCGATCTGCGCGATGCCGGCCGCCTGGATCTGCGGAACGATCTTCTGCACGTTGGCCGTGCCGCGCAGGCCCACCAGGGCGATCGCGTTCTGCTCGATCAGCAGCTTGACGTTCTCCGACGTCCGGTCGGTGAGGAAGCCGTCGTCCAGGCTCACCAGCTTGATCTTCTCGCCGCGGATGCCGCCCTTGCGGTTCAGGTCGTCGAAGTACGCGTTCATGCCGCGCACGTAGTCCTTGGTGAGCGCCGCGGAGGTTCCGGATAGGTCGCCGGTGTGGCCCAGGACGATGTCGGCGAAGCAGAGGCAGGGCGCCAGGGTGGCCAGGATGGCCAGGGCGCCGCGGGCGCGCGCCAGCGCGGATCGATGCATGTGGAGTCTCCCCTTCCGTTTTCTTGATGCTCGGCAGCGGGCAAACGTAACGGAACGCTGCAACGGCGAGCTCAGGGATCTCCCTGAGCGGGGGCGACTTTGTCGCAGGCGCATGACACTGCGCCGGCGAACGGTCGGCCGGCGCCGACGGGCGGCGCCGGCAGGCCTGCAGGCCGTCAGTGCTGGTGCTGCGCCGGCGCGGCGGCCGCGGCGCCGTGGCCGTGCTCCGGCGCGCCCGCGGCCTCGTACATGCGCTCGGCGGCATGCACGTATTCCACGTAGGCGGCGGTGAACGCGCGGCCGGCGGCGACGTCGTTGGGCGCGTACTTGCGGTGCGCCATCACCTGCTCGAACTGCCGGT
>NZ_DASSVG010000245.1:0-8281 GCF_035706265.1 Ramlibacter sp.
TCGTGCGCAACGAAGGCAACGGCGTGATCCGCGAGGCGGTGCTGCGCGAATTGAAGCGCGGCGGCCAGGTCTACTTCCTGCACAACGAGGTGGAGACCATCCAGAACCGGCGCGAGGCGCTGGAGCGGCTGCTGCCGGAAGCGCGCATCGCCGTCGCCCACGGCCAGATGCCCGAGCGCGAGCTGGAACGCGTGATGCGCGACTTCGTGCAGCAGCGCTTCAACGTGCTGCTGTGCTCCACCATCATCGAGACCGGCATCGACGTGCCGACCGCCAACACCATCGTGATCGCGCGCGCCGACAAGTTCGGCCTGGCGCAGCTGCACCAGCTGCGCGGCCGCGTCGGCCGCAGCCACCACCAGGCTTATGCCTACCTGATGGTGCCGGACATCGAGGGCCTCACCAAGCAGGCCGGGCAGCGGCTGGAGGCGATCCAGCAGATGGAGGAACTGGGCTCCGGCTTCTACCTCGCGATGCACGACCTGGAGATCCGGGGCGCCGGCGAGGTGCTGGGCGAGCACCAGAGCGGCAACATGCTGGAGGTGGGCTTCCAGCTCTACAACGAGATGCTGTCCGAGGCGGTGAAGTCGCTCAAGGCCGGCAAGGAGCCGGACCTGCTGGCCCCGCTGTCGGTCACCACCGAGATCAACCTGCACGCGCCGGCGCTGCTGCCGGACGACTACTGCGGCGACGTGCACCTGCGCCTGTCCTTCTACAAGAAGCTGGCGACGGCGAAGAACGTGGACCAGATCGACCGCCTGCTGGAGGAGATCGTCGACCGCTTCGGCAAGCTGCCGCCGCAGGCGCAGACGCTGATCGACGTGCACCGCCTGCGCGTATTGGCGCGGCCCTACGGCGTGGTGAAGGTGGATGCCGCGCCGACGGTGATCAACATCAGCTTCAAGGCGAATCCGCCGGTGGAGCCGCTGACCATCATCCAGCTGGTGCAGAAGAACCGGCACATCAAGCTGGCCGGCAACGACAAGCTGCGCATCGAGAAGTCGCTGGTGGACGTGAAGGACCGCGCGCAGATGGTGCGCGACGTGCTGCGCTCGCTGGGGACGCCGAAGGTGACGGAGCCCGCCTAGGGGTGCGGTGTCAATGAACACCCTTCTCGCCCTGATCCCCCTCGCCATCGCGCTCTCCCTGCGCCCGTGGCGGCTGCTGGCCGGCCGCCCGGCTCTCGCCACGCCCTTGCTGGCCACCCTCGTGGTCCTGCCCTGGCTTTGGGCGCTGCCGGCGCTGCAGCACGCTTCGGTGCAGTTGCAGTGGTCCGGCGCCGTGCTGGTCCTGCTGATGCTCGGCTGGCCGCTGGCCGTGCCCGCGCTGCTCGCCGTCGGCGCGCTGGCGTGGGCGATCTCGCCGATGCCGCCCGAGGCGGCGCTGGCGGCGGCGGTCTGGCAAGGCGTGGTCCCCGCGACGCTGGCGCTGGCCGTCGGCGCGGCGGTGCGCCGCTGGCTGCCGCCGCATCCCTTCGTCTACATCCTCGGCCGCGGCTTCCTCGGCGCCCTGGTGTCCCTGTTCGCCGCCCGCATGCTGGCGCAGGCGCTGGGCACGCCGGCCGCCGGCGGCGCGGCCGGCATGGGCCTGGTGGTCGCGCAATGGCTGATGGCCTGGGGCGACGCCTTCGTCACCGGCATGCTCACGGCCATCTTCGTGGCCTTCCGGCCGCAGTGGCTGCTGACGTGGTCGGATGCGCGCTATCTTCCCAGGCCGGGAGATTCGAGGCGATGAACACGCGGGACGACTTCGCCAACTACTGCGGCGACCTGCTCTCGGGCCTGGGGCCGGTGCGCGTCAAGCGCATGTTCGGCGGCCACGGCATCTACGTCGACGACCTGTTCGTGGCGATCGTCGTGGGCGAGGTGCTGTACCTCAAGGCCGATGCCCAAACCCTGCCGCGCTTCGAAGCCGCCGGCTGCGCCCCCTTCACCTACACCGCCAAGGGCCGCGGCCGCGTTTCCATGAACTACCGCGCCGCCCGCACCGAAGCCATGGACTCGCCGGCGCTGATGCGCCCGTGGGCGGAACTGGCGCTGCAGGCGGCGCTGCGCGCCCGTTAATTGGGGTCAGATTCCAATTTCCGGCTGGATTCCCGCCTGCGCGGGAATGACGGGGGCCCGACCGGATTCCCGCGTCGCCGGGAATGCCGGTGGCCGGATGCCAGAATCCGGTCCATGCCGTTCCAAGAATTCGCCCCCGGCCTGAGCGTCCAGGGCTTCACCCCGCCCCTGCGCCTGGCCGACTTCAAGCTGATCGCCTTCGACATGGATTCCACGCTGATCAACATCGAGTGCGTGGACGAGATCGCCGATGCCGTCGGCATGAAGGCCGAAGTGGCCGCCATCACGGAAGCCGCGATGCGCGGCGAGATCGCCGACTACAAGGAAAGCCTGCGCCGCCGGGTCGCCCTGCTGAAGGGCGTGACCATGGCCGATCTCGAGGAGGTCTACGTCCAGCGGCTGCAACTCAATCCCGGCGCCGAGCGGCTGGTGCAGGCCTGCCAGGCCGCCGGCCTGAAGACGCTGCTGGTCTCGGGCGGCTTCACCTTCTTCACCGACCGCATCCGCGACCGGCTGAAGATCGACTTCACGCGTTCCAACCTGCTGGAGATCCGCTCCGGCGCGAACTGCGGCGAGCTCACCGGCCGCATGGTGGACCAGCCCTGGGGCGACATCTGCGACGGCGCCGAGAAGCGCAAGATGCTGCTGGAAACCTGCGCCCAGCTCGGGATCTCGCCGAAGCAGGCGATCGCCGTCGGCGATGGAGCGAACGACCTTCCCATGATGGGAGAGGCGGGCCTGTCGGTGGCCTACCACGCCAAACCGAAGGTGCGCGAGCAGGCGATGGTGGCGATCGACGAAGGCGGGTTGGACCGGGTGTTGGAAGTGGTGCGGTAAAGCGCGCGCGCCGGCGCTCCGCTGCGCTCGCGCATCGCTGGGCTTCGGGCTTCGCCGCTCAGCTCCAGCCTACGACGCACGCTCAGCTCCAGCCTACGACTCACGCTCACCGCCAGGCTACGACTCGCGCTGAATTGCCGGCCGCCCCGCCTCCACCACGAACCGCGCCAGCGTCCCCACCGCACTCTCGCGCCGCGTCACGTCCTCCACGCCGCGCAGCGTGACCTGCAGGCGGTCGCGCGTGAACTCCGCCAGGCCGTAGCCCCGGTGATCCGCCTCGGCGTAGACGAAGTGCGGGTTCTCCGCCAGCCGCACGGCTATCGACTCCGGCCGCGCCGTGCGCGAGGTGATGCTGGTGCCGCAGAACTCGACGCCGAGGCTGGCGCTCTCGGGCCGCTCGTAGTCCGCCTTGACGTGGCCGACCCAGTTCTCGTGCACGTCGCCACCCAGGAGCACGGGATTCGCGGCGCCGGACTGCTGCAAGGCCTCGACCAGGCGCCGCCGCGCCGCCGGATAACCGTCCCAGCCGTCGTTCCACAACAGCCGCCCCGGCCCGGGCGCGAAGTCGCGCTGGCCGAACAGGGTCGACTGACCGACCACCGTCCAGGCCGCGCCACCGCGCGCGAGCTCGCTCGCCAGCCACGCCTCCTGCTCGGCGCCCAGCATGCTGCGCGACGGATCCGCCCAGGCGGCACATTGCAGCGGATTGAACACGCTGGAGCCCGTGCGCCCACCGGCGGTGCAGGCCTGCGGACTGCGGTACTGGCGGGTGTCCAGCAGCAGCAGCGTGGCGAGGCGGCCGAAGCGCTGGCGGCCGCAGATGCGCAAGGCCTCGCCCGAGGCGAGCCCCTGCAGCGCCCGCGCGAGCACGCTCGCGCGCACCGGCGTGTGCTCGTACCAGGCCTGGTAGGCGCCGGCGCGACGACGGGCGAAGTCCGGCACCTGCGGCCCGCTGCTGCCGGACTGGCGGCCGGCATAGTCGTTCTGCACCTCGTGGTCGTCCCAGGTGTAGAGCCAGGGGCAGGCGTGGTGCATCGCCTGCAGGTCCGGATCGCTGCGGTACAGGGCATAGCGTGCACGGTAGTCGTCCAGCGACAGCACCCAGCCGCCGATGGGCGTGCGCACGGCATTCACCGCCGTCGGGTACTCGTAGATGTAGTCGCCCAGGAAGACCACCGCATCCGGCGCGTCGGCGCGCATCTGCCGGTAGGCGCCGAACCAGCCGTGCTCCCAGCGCTGGCAGGAGGCGTAGGCGATGCGCAGGCGCTCCACCGGCGCGTCGTCGGCGGGAAAGGTGCGCGTGCGGCCCACCGGGCTCACCCAAGGACCTGTCATGAAGCGATAGGAATACCAGCGGTCCGGCGCCAGGCCCTGCACCTCGACGTGCACCGAATGCGCGAGTTCGGGCAGCGCCTGCGCCTGCCCCGATTGCACGATGCGCGCGAAGCCTTCGTCCTCGGCGACCTCCCAGCGCAGGGTGACCGGCCCGCGCGGCAACTCCGTGCCCGCGAGGCGCGTCCACAGGACCACGGACGTGGCCGTCGGCGAGCCGCTCGCCACACCCAGTGCGAAGGGCTGCTCCGGCAGGCGCGGCTGGCTCCAGGCGCTACGCGGCAGCCAGAGGGTGCCCGCCGCCGCGGCGGCCAGTTGCAGCAGCCGGCGCCGTTCGGGTGACATCGCGGTTACGCGGCGGCGCGCGACGCGGCCGCCGGCCAGCCGCGGATCAGGCCCAGCGAAGTGGCCCGCCAGAGCAGGAAGCCGACGATGGAGAGATTCAGCAGGTTCCAGGCGATCCCGTTCAGGAAGGCCGCGTGGTAGGAGCCGGTGAGGTCGAACACCGCGCCCGACATCCAGCCGCCCAGCGCCATCCCCATCAGCGTCGCCATCAGCACGGTGCCCACCTTGGCACCCACCTGATCCGGCGGGAAGTACTCGCGCACGATCATCGGATAGCAGGGCACGATGCCGCCCTGGAACAGCCCGAACAGCGCCGACACGATGTAGAGCGACACCAGCGCGTCCGACGGCAGGAACAGCAGCAGCGCCACGCCCTGCAGCAGCGAGCCGAGCAGCAGCGTGCGCAGCCCGCCGATGCGGTCGGCGATCCAGCCCGAGACCAGCCGGCTCACCACGCCCATGGCCAGCATCAGCGACAGCATCTCGGCCCCGCGCGCCGCGCCGAAACCGAGGTCGCCGCAGTAGGCGACGATGTGCACCTGCGGCATCGACATGGCGACGCAGCAGGCCACGCCGGCGGCGCTCAGCAACGCGAGCAGCAGGCCGGGCGCCATCCCCAGCGGACGCGGCGAAGCCGCCGGCCCGGCGGCCACCGCCACCGGCGCCGCCGACGCCGGTGGCGTCAGCACGACCTGCGGCGGCGGCCGGCGCAGCGCGATCGCCAGCGGCAGCATGCTGGCCAGGCAGAACAGGCCCATGCCGACATAGGTCTGGCGCCAGCCGACCGTGTCGATGAAGTGCTGCATCACCGGCGGCCACACGGTGCCCGCGGTGTAGTTGCCGCTCATGCAGATCGCCAGCGCGATGCCGCGGCGGCGGTCGAACCAGCGGGTGGTGTCGGCCACCAGCGGCGCGAAGCTGGCCGAGGTGCCGAGCAGGCCCACCAGCAGGCCCTGCGCGGCGCCGAACAGCCAGGCGCTCGGCGCCAGCCCCGCCGCGATGTAGCCGAGACCCAGGCCCACGCCGCCCAGCATCACCACCCGCATCACGCCGAAGCGGTCCGCCAGCCGGCCCATGAGGATGCCGCCGATGCCGAAGCCAACCATGGTGAGCGTGTACGGGAGCGACGCGTCGCCTCGGGCGATGCCGAAGTCCTGCTGCATGCGCGGCAACACCACCGTGATGGAATACATGCCCGAGCCGCCGATCGTCATGAGCAGCAGCGACATCGCGAGCCGCCCCCAGGCGTAGGGCGACTCGATCCATTCCCGGCCGGTGATTTGCATGGGCCCCGATTGGATACCATCCCGGGTTGCACGCACAGGGACGGGAATCAGGGCTTTCCACAGTGGCCGGCCGCGGCCCGGCCCGTGCGCCCCAAAGGGAGTAGTTCGATGCAGTACAGGCAGTGGGCCGCCCGCGCAGTTCTGGCGGTGGCCGGCGTCGCGGGCGCGCAATACGCAACCGCGGCGCAGGTGGTGGTGGGGCAGGTCGCCCCCCTGACGGGTCTGGAGGCGGCGCAGGGCCGCGCCTACTCCCTCGGGATGCAGCTCTATTTCAACCAGGTGAACAGGGCGGGTGGCGTCAACGGCCACACCTTCAGCCTGGTGCGGCGCGACGACAACGGCCGGCCGGACGAGACCGTCAGCGCCACCCGGGCCCTGCTCGCGGACGACAAGCCGATGGTGCTGGCCGGCTTCTTCGGCAGCCCCAACATCGCCGAAGTGCTCGCCTCCGGCCTGCTGCAGAAGGAGCGCATCGCGCTGGTGGGCTACCGCACCACCGAGCTGCGGCCGCAGGACGTGCACCTGTACAACGTGCGCGCGACGCTGCGCGACGAGCTGCACAAGCTCACCGAACACCTGGCCACCATCGGCATCACGCGGCTCGGCCTGTTCTACGAGGACGGCCCCGGCGCGCAAGCCATGCTGCAAGCGGCCACCGAGGCGGCCGCCAAGGCGCGCGCGACGATCGAGACCCGCGCCTCCTATCCGGCCGGCACCGCCCGCGCGCAGCAGGCCGTGGCGCAGTTCCTGAAGAATCCGCCGCAGGCGATCCTGATGGTGGCCAGCGGCGCCGCGGCCGCCGCCTTCATCGAGCAGTACCGGGCCGAAGGCGGCGCGGCGCAGCTCTTCGCCCACTCCGGCGCCGACATCGAGCAGCTTTCCAAGCGCCTGTCGGAGGAGCAGATGCAGGGCGTCGCCATCGCCCAGGTCACGCCCAACCCCTACCGGATCTCCACCCGCGTGGGCAAGGAGTTCAACGACATCGTCGCGAAGACACCGGCGCTGGAAGTGCCGGTGAGCTACTCGATGATCGAAGGCTTCATCGCGGCCAAGGTGATCGTCGAGGCCGTGCGGCGCCAGGGCCCGCGCCCCACCCGCGAGGGCATGCAGCGCACCCTGGACGCGATGGAGAGCTACGATGCGGGCGGCTACCTGGTCGCCTTCCGGCCCGACCAGCACAACGGCTCGCGCTTCGTGGAGCTGTCGATCGTGAGCGGCGCCGGCCGGATCCGCCAGTAAGCGCGCGACTACAGCGGCCCCTGCCCGGGGCCGACGGCGCACCGCCCAGCTGGCGCCTAAGGTGGACGGGGTTCGAGGAGCATGAACATGCAGCAGACCGCGCCCCGCCCGCGCCATTTCTCCATGGTCCGGGAATTCCAGCTGGCCGACTTCTTCACCCTGGGCAATGCGGCCTGCGGCGTCGGCGCGATCCTGCTGGCGATGCTGTTCATGGCCAGCGGCGAGCGCAGCCAGTTCTTCGTCGCGGCGGCGCTGGCACCGGCGGCCTTCCTCTTCGACGTGCTGGACGGCCGGATCGCCCGCGCGCGCCACCAGCACTCGGCGCTCGGACGCGAGCTCGATTCGCTCTCGGACGTGATCTCCTTCGGCATGGCCCCGGCCGCGCTGGGTTTCGCGGCCGGCCTGCAGGGCGGCTGGGACGCCGCCGCGCTGATCTACTTCGTCTGCTGCGGCGTGAGCCGGCTGGCCCGCTACAACGTGACGGCGGAGACGCTCGCGGCCGACGCCTCGGGCAAGGTGAAGTACTTCGAGGGCACGCCGATCCCCACCAGCGTCGTGCTCACCGGCATCCTGGCCTGGGCGGCGTGGCAGGAGCGGTTGGGCGAGCGGCTCTGGGGCGGCGTGCTGGAGCTGGGCCCGTGGGAGCTGCATCCCCTCGCCCTGCTCTTCGTGCTCTCCGGCAGCCTCATGATCAGCAAGACGCTACGGATCCCGAAGTTCTAGCGCCCGGGCGGCCGCGGCCGGTTCTTCTGCCAGATCGCCAGCAGGATCAGGCCATAGGACACCACCCGCAGGCCGTAGATGGTCGGGCTGCCCTCCGCCGCGGGTGTCATCAAGCTCAACGCCACGCGATCGGCCGCCTCCAGCCAGAAGGACAGCGCGAACCAGAGGAAGAAGCGGTCCTTGGTCTGGCGCCAGAAGCGGAAGAAGAACAGCCCCGCCACCAGCCAGCCGGCGGCGATCGCCCCCATGAGCATCTGCTCCATCAGTCCTCCTCCCAGACGAGGCCGAACAGGAGCAGCACCACCGCCACCAGCGCCGTCACGAGCCGTGGCATCCCGAGATCGATTTCCACCGGAAAGACGACGCGGTCGAGCACCAGCAGCACATTGTTGACGCTCAGCGCGCCGAAGCACAAGGCGCTCCAGAACAGGAGGCGGGCGCCGCTGGCGCGCCCGC
>NZ_DASSVG010000246.1:0-4273 GCF_035706265.1 Ramlibacter sp.
CGCAGTCGGGGTTGTCTTCCATCATCCGTGCCGGATCGCCACCGTCTTCAGCGTGGTGAACCCGTACAGCGCCTCGAAGCCTTTCTCGCGCCCGTAGCCCGAGGACTTCACGCCGCCGAAGGGCAGCTCCACGCCGCCGCCGGCGCCGTAGTTGTTGATGAAGACCTGGCCGCTCTTCACGCGCCGGGCCATGCGCAGCTGGCGCGCGCCGTCGCGCGTCCAGATGCCCGCCACCAGGCCGAAGTGGGTGGCGTTGGCCAGTTCCACCGCGTGGTCCTCGTCGCGGAAGCTCATGGCGGCCAGCACCGGGCCGAACACTTCCTCCTGCGCCAGCCGGTGCGTGATCGGCACGTCGCGCAGCAGCGTGGGCGCCTGGTAGAAGCCCGATTCCGGCGCTTCGTCCACGACCGTGCCCTGCGCCACCATCGGGATGCCGGCGTGCTGGGCGTCGGACAGGAAGTCCCACACCCGCTGCTGCTGCGTGGCGCGGATCAGCGGGCCCACGTCCAGGTCCATCGCGGCCGGCCCGACGCGCAGCTGCGTGAACGCCTCGCCCAGGCGCTCCAGCAGCGGCTCGTAGAGCGATTCCTCGACCAGCAGGCGCGAGCCGGCGGAGCAGGTCTGGCCGCCGTTCTGCACGATGGCGTTGATCACGACCGGCAGGGCGGCCTCGAGGTCCGCATCGGCGAACACGATCTGCGGGCTCTTGCCCCCCAGCTCCAGCGTCACGGGGCAGTGCCGCTCCGCCGCGACCTGCTGGATGATGGTGCCGACCGTGGGGCTGCCGGTGAAGCTGATGTGGTCGATGCCGGGGTGGCGGGCGAGCGCGTCGCCCACCTCGTGGCCGAAGCCCGTGACGATGTTGATCGCGCCGGCCGGGAAGCCCACTTCGGCGGCCAGCTGCGCCACGCGGATCAGCGACAGGCAGGCATCTTCGGACGGTTTCACCACGCAGCAGTTGCCGGCGGCCAGCGCCCCGCCCACGCTGCGGCCGAAGATCTGCATCGGGTAGTTCCACGGAATGATGTGGCCCGTGACGCCGTGCGGCTCGCGCCAGGTCAGCACCGTGTAGCCTTCCTGGTAGGGCAGGGTTTCGCCGTGCAGCTTGTCGCAGGCGCCGGCGTAGAACTCGAAATAGCGCGCCAGCGCCAGGGCGTCGGCGCGGGCCTGCTTGGTGGGCTTGCCGCAATCGCGCTGCTCGAGCGCGGCCAGTTCGTCGGCCTGCTCCCAGACCTTGAGCGCCAGGCCCATCAGCAGGCGCCCGCGCTCGGCGGCACTCAGCTTGCTCCAGGGGCCTTCGAAGCACTGGCGCGCGGCCTTCACCGCCGCCGCGATGTCTTCCGGCGTGCCGCGCTGGATGGTGTCGAAGGGCTGGCCGTCGGAAGGGTCGATGACGGGCAGGGTGCGCTCGGAGGAGGAGCGCACGGGCGTGTTGGCAATGTAGTGCAGCTGCATGGCGCCATTGTGCGCCAGCCGCTCATCCCCTCCGACGGCGTCAGGCCGTGACGGGGACGTACTCGCTGGCGTGTTCCGCCAGCCAGCGGCGCGAGGCGGCCGAATCCTGCTGGCTCGGATGGAAGTCGCGGCGGAAGTACTCGCGCCAGGGCCCGTAGGTGAGGCGCACCAGCCCGCGCCGGCCGAACAGGTAGAGGGCGGCGCCGCGCCACGTGCTCCACTTCCACAGCGTGCCGTCGCGCTTGAGGTTCAGCACCGTCTGCCGCAGCGTGTCGAACAGGAAGATGGTCGTGATGCGCTTCATCCAGCGGATGCGCCATTCGTGGTCGCCGCCCAGCGCGCGGTAGAGGTCGAAGGCGGTGCACTTGTGCTCCGACTCCTCGGCGCTGTGCCAGAGCCACAGCGTCACCAGGCGCGGATCCTGGTCGCCCAGCAGGTCGGGGTGCTGCAGCAGGAAGTCGGCCAGGATGGCCGTGAAGTGCTCGTTGGCGGCCGTGATGGCCACCCAGTGGCGCACGTCCTGTCCTTGCAGCACCTTCAGGCGCTCGCGCGCGCGGGCATCCCAGTCGTTGACCAGCCCCAGCTTCTCCAGGTGCGCGTTGTAGAGCGAATGCAGCCGCCGGTGCGTCGCCTCCTGCCCGACGAAGCCCTGCACCTCGGCGCGGAACTTCTCCTGCAGCTCGGGCGGCAGCGCCTTGAAGCCGTTGCGCACCGAGTCCATGAAGAACTGCTCGCCGACCGGAAAGCTCATCGACAGAGCGTTGAACAGCGCCGTGCGGAAGGCATCGCCTGCGCACCAGTGGCGGGCGATGGGGGCCTGCATGTCGACGAGCAGGCGGCGGACGACGAGATCGGTCATGGATTCCGGAGCCGGGGAGACTCCCCTTGCGCCCGGGGAAAGTCTGGGTACGATTTAGTACCAACATCCTCGCATGCACGACTGGGCACTGTCAACGTCGCAGGAACACCGCAGCCGCCTGCTGCGCGGCATGGCTGCGGCCGTGGCCGCCAAGGGCTACGGCGAGACCACGATCGCCGACATCGTGCGCGAGGCGAGCGTCTCGCGCCGCACCTTCTACGAGCACTTCCACGACAAGGCCGAATGCCTGATCGCGCTGTACGAAGCGGCGAGCCGCAACGCGCTGCAGGTGCTGCGCGAAGCGATCGATCCCGCGCAGGGCTGGGAGGAGCAGGTGGAGCGCGCGATCGGTGCCTACCTGCAATGCCTGGCCAGCAACCCGGTGCTGCTGCGCACGCTGTTCGTCGAGATCCAGGGCCTGGGTTCCGACGGCCTGGAGGTCCGCCGGGCGATGCACCGCGAGATCTGCGATTTCCTGCTGCAGCTGGTGAACGCCGGCACCGCGCCGCACAGCCCCATGACGCCGGAGATCGCGATGGTCCTGATCGGCGGCATGCACGAACTGGTGCTGCAGGCGATCGAGGACGGGCAGGTGGAGGAACTGCCGGCGCTGACGGCGACGGCGACGCGGCTCTTGAAGGCGGTGACGCGGGCATGACCCCGCAGGGGCACGTGGACCGCGCGGAATAACATGCAGCGCGGTCCCTTCATGACAAAGGCCGGATTCACTCCGGCCTTTGTCATCTGACTGGAGCACTGGAAAAACGCTTCAGCGTTTTTCCAGTGAAGGTCACGCGTGGAACTTGACCACCAGCGGCACGATCAGCAGCGCCACGATGTTGATGATCTTGATCAGGGGGTTCACCGCCGGGCCGGCCGTGTCCTTGTAGGGGTCGCCCACGGTGTCGCCGGTCACGGCCGCCTTGTGCGCATCGGAACCCTTGCCGCCGTGGTGGCCGTCCTCGATGTACTTCTTGGCGTTGTCCCAGGCGCCGCCGCCGGTGCACATGGAGATCGCGACGAACAGGCCCGTCACGATGGTGCCCATGAGCAGGCCGCCCAGCGCCTTCGGGCCGAGGATCAGGCCCACCAGGATCGGCACCACCACCGGCAGCAGCGACGGGACCATCATTTCCTTGATCGCCGCGCGCGTCAGCATGTCGACCGCCACGCCGTATTCCGGCTTGGCCGTGCCTTCCATGATGCCGCGGATCTCGCGGAACTGGCGGCGCACTTCCACCACCACCGAGCCGGCGGCGCGGCCGACCGCTTCCATCGCCATGGCGCCGAACAGGTAGGGGATCAGGCCGCCGATGAAGAGGCCCACGATCACCATCGGGTCCGACAGGTCGAAGCTGATCTGGCGGCCGTAGGATTCCAGCTTGTGGGTGTAGTCGGCGAACAGCACCAGCGCGGCCAGGCCGGCGGAGCCGATCGCATAACCCTTGGTCACCGCCTTGGTGGTGTTGCCCACGGCGTCCAGCGGGTCGGTGATGTCGCGCACCGAGGCGGGCATCTCCCACATCTCGGCGATGCCGCCGGCGTTGTCGGTGATCGGGCCGTAGGCGTCCAGCGCCACCACGATGCCGGCCATGGAGAGCATGGAGGTCGCGGCGATGGCGATGCCGTACAGGCCGGCCAGGTAGTAGGCCACCACGATGGCCAGGCAGACGAACAGCACCGGCCAGGCGGTGGAGCGCATCGACACGCCGAGGCCGGCGATGATGTTGGTGCCGTGGCCGGTGGTGGAGGCCTGGGCGATCGACTTGACCGGGCGGAAGTTGGTGCCGGTGTAGTATTCGGTGATCCAGATGATCAGGCCGGTGATGGCGAGGCCGACCAGCGAGCACCAGACCAGCGACATGCCGGTGAACGAGCGCTCGCCGACCTTGAGCACTGTGTCCATGCCGACGATGTGGCTGGTGACCAGCCAGATGGCCGGGATCGACAGCACGGCGG
>NZ_DASSVG010000247.1:0-4500 GCF_035706265.1 Ramlibacter sp.
GTCGCGGAACACGCCGTAGACGAACACCACGACGCAGATCGCCAGGCAGGCGCTGCCCAGCACCTTGCCCAGGTGCGCCAGCTTGCGCTGCAGCGGCGTGTCCTCGGCCTCGAAGGACTGCAGCATCTCGGCGATCAAGCCGATCTGGGTGTACATGCCGGTGGCGGTGACCAGGCCCTTGCCGCGGCCGTAGGAGATCAGCGTGCCCATGAAGGCGCTGTTGCGCCGGTCGCCCAGCGGGATCTCGCGATCGAGCACCACGCCGGCCTGCTTCTCCACCGGCACGGATTCGCCGGTGAGCGAGGCCTCCTCGATCTTCAGGTTGAAGCTCTCCACCAGCCGCAGGTCGGCCGGCACGTAGTTGCCGGCCTCCAGCAGCACCACGTCGCCGGGCACGACCTCGCGGCCCTTCACGGTGAGCTGGTGGCCCTCGCGCAGCACCTGCACGTTGGGCGCGGACATCTTCTGCAGCGCCGCCAGCGCCTGTTCGGCCTTGGACTCCTGCACCACGCCGACCACCGCATTGAGCAGCACGATGAACACGATCGCGAGCGCGTCCACGTATTCGCCCAGCAGCCCCGAGACCAGCGCGGCGATCACCAGGATGATCACGAGGTAGTTGTTGAACTGCGCGGCCAGCAGCGCGAGGAAGCCCGGCCGCGGGCGTTCGCGCAGCTCGTTGGGGCCGAGCTCGGCGAGGCGGCGCTGCGCCTCCTCGTGGCTCAGCCCGCGTTCGAGGTGGGTGCGCAGATCGCTCGCCAGCTCCTCGAGGCCCCGCGCGTGGGCGTGCTTGTCGTGCATGGAAGTCTCTCCTTCTGCCTGCCCCACAGCATGGGCGAGCAGGAGCGGAAAGAAAATTGCAACCTTTCAAGGCGAGCCTTCACGAAAGCGGAAGCAGCGCGCGAATGCGCAAGCCTGCCTTTACGTTTCGTGAAGGGTGCAGCCGGGTTTGACGGCGGCGCCCCTCTTTGCTAAAAAGAAAGCGCTCCGCCGGCACGCGGAGCACCCCACAAAGGGGAGTAGCTTCGGCGGCCCTGCGGGCCGTCGCGTCGCGATCGTCAGTACGGGCCCTGCGCCCCGGTCGCTGCGGTATCGCACCCACGCGCGGGCGATGCGAGCGAGACCTTTGCCCGGCCGGGTGAAGGTCGCCTTGACGCCATTCCAGTCGATGTGGCCTGCACCCGGGTGTGGGCCGCTGCGTCGTTGGGGCGCGGCGGCCATGGCATCGGACTCGAGGAGCTTGCCATGCCCCCTGGCAACATCGGTCGCTATCTCCGGCACGGAACACTGCCGCAGCTGCGCGTCTTCGAAGCGAGCGTGCGGCTCGGCTGCTTCGCCCGCGCGGCGGAGGAACTGCACATGGCGCCGCCCACGGTGTCGGTGCAGATCCGCAAGCTCACCGAAACGGTGGGCGCGCCGCTGTTCGAACAGGTGGGCCGCCGCATCTACCCCACCGAGACCGGCCGGCGGCTGCACGCGAGCTGCGAGGACGTGTTCCGCGCCCTGGCCGACTTCGAGGCCACGCTGGGCCAGCTGCGCGGGCTGCAGGGCGGCCAGCTGCGCATCGCCGCCTGCACCACGGCGCGCCACTTCCTGCCGCGGCTGCTGGGCGCCTTCGTGCAGCACCACCCCGCGATCGAGACGGCGCTGCAGATCCACAACCGCGCCGGGCTGCTGCAGCGCCTGGCCGCCAACGAGGACGACCTGTACCTGTTCGCCGACGCGCCACGCGAGCGCGAGCTGGTGGTGCAGACGGTGCTGGCCAATCCGCTGGTGGTGTTCGCGCGCGCCGACCATCCGCTGGCCGGCGCGCAGGCGATCCCGCTCGCGCGCATCGCGGCCGAGCCCTTCCTGGTGCGCGAACCCGGCTCCGGCACCCGCGATGCGGCGCTCGCCGCCTTCGCCCGCGCGCACCTGGTGCCGCGCATCCGCATGGAGCTCGGAAGCAACGAGGCGATCCGCGAGGCGATCCTGGCCGGCGCGGGGGTGGCCGTGCTACCGCGCCATTTGTTCGGGGCGCAGCCCGAGGCGCCCGGGCTGGTGTGCCTGGACGTGCAGGGCTTCCCGCTCGAAAGCCGCTGGCAGTTCGCCTGGCCGGTCGGCAAGCGCATCGCGCCGGCGGCGCGCGCCTTCCTCGATTTCGCCCGCGCCCACGCCGACGCGCTGGTGCACGGCACGCCGGTGCCGGCGCGGCTGCAGGAGGTGGAGGTGCACGCCTCCTGAGAAGCCGCTACAGTCGGCCCGGATGAACCGCAACCTCTGGCTGCTGGCCATCCTGCAGGGGCTCTTCCTCACCAACAACGTCACCTTCATCGCCATCAACGGGCTGGTGGGGCTCTCGCTCGCGCCCTACGGCTGGATGGCGACGCTGCCGGTGATGGGCTATGTGGTGGGCAGCGCGCTCTTCACCGGGCTGGTGGCCCGCACGCAGGCGCGGCTGGGGCGGCGGCGCGGCTTCCAGCTCGGGCTGGCGGTGGCGATCGCGTCCTCGCTGCTGTGCGCTTACGCCGCCAACGCCGGCCACTTCTGGCTGCTGTGCGCCAGTACCTTGCTGGCCGGCTACTACGCGGCCAATGCCAGCCTGTACCGCTTCGCCTCGGCGGAACTGGCCGCGCCGGCGTTCAAGGAAAAGGCGGTGTCGCTGGTGATGGCCGGCGGCCTGATCGGCGCCGTGGTCGGCCCGCGGCTGGCGGCCGGCACCCGCGACTGGGCGGTCGCGCCCTTCGTCGGCGCCTACCTCGCGCTGGCCGGCGTAGCGCTGCTCGCGCTCGCCCTGCTGGCGTTCATGCGCTTTCCGCCGGTGGCCGCGCGCGCGGCGCTGCACAGCGGACGCACGGTGCGGCAGCTGCTGGCGCAGCCGGCCTTCCTGGTCGCCGCCCTGGCGGGCGCCCTGGGTTACGGCGTGATGAACCTGCTGATGGCCGCCACGCCGCTGGCCATGCAGCAATGCGGCCTGCCCTTCGGCGACGCCGCCTTCGTGCTGCAGTGGCACGTGATCGGCATGTTCGCGCCCGGCTTCTTCACCGGCCACCTGATCCAGCGCTTCGGCGCGCTCAAGGTGATGGCCGCCGGCGCGGGGCTCAACCTGCTGTGCATCGTGATCGCGCTCTCGGGCGTGGAGCTGCAGCAGTTCACCGTCTCGCTGTTCCTGCTCGGACTGGGCTGGAACTTCCTCTTCACCGGCAGCACCACGCTGGCGCTGACGGCCTATGCGCCGGAGGAGAAGGACCGCGCCCAGGCGGTGCTGAACTTCGCCGTCTTCGCGACGCTCGCGCTGAGCTCGTTCGCCTCCGGCGTGCTGGTCACGACCCAGGGCTGGACCTGGCTGAACCTGGGATCGCTGCTGCCGGTGGCCGCGATCTTCGCCGGGCTGGGCTGGCTTTCCTTCAGAACCGCGCGTCCAGCCACTGCCGCAGGCGCGTGAACACGGGCTGGGCGCGCTGCTCGTTGAAGATCTCGTGGTAGTAGCCGTCGAACCGGCAGGCGTCCACCACGTCGCGCGGCGCCGCGGCCGCGAAGCTCGCGCTGCCCTTCGGGTCGACCATGCGGTCGTCGCCCGCGTACAACAGCAGCGTGGGCACGGACCAGCGCGGCGCGCAGGCGCGCACCGCCGCGGCCTCCTGCACGATGAAGCGGGCCAGCCGGCCCGAGATGCGGTCGTGCACCAGGGGATCGTTGCGGTAGGCCTGCACCACGGCAGGATCGTGCGAGAGGAAGCGCGGGTCCAGCCCGTTGCTCACCGCGAGGTTGGGCGCCACCCGCGGCACGATGGCGAGCAGCAGCTTCTGCACCGGATCGAGCCGCGGCGCCAGGGCCGGCGAGGACAGGACCAGCCCGTCCACTGGCGCCATGCGGCGGGCAACCAGGCCTGCCGCCACCAGCCCGCCCAGGCTGTGCCCCAGCAGGATCAGCGGCAGCCTCGACGTGCGCTTGCGGGTGCTTTCCACGAGGTCGGCCAGGTCGTCCAGCAGCCGGCTCTCCTGCGGCAGGGCGCCGCGCGCACCGCCCGAGCGGCCGTGGCCATGCTGGTCGTACCCGCGCACGACGCAGCCCCAGCGATTGAGCATTCGCGCCAGGCCGTCGTAGCGCCCCGCGTGCTCACCCAGGCCGTGCACCAGCAGCACGCTGGCGCGCGGCCACGTGCCGGGCGGGAGGTGCCAGTCCTGCACCGCCAGGTTGTCTCCGTCGCTGGCGGTGTAGGTGGAAAGCGTTGATTCATCCGCCTCTTGACTCATCCATGGGGATGATGGCAGCGCTGTCCCGGCTGTAAATCCCTCCTTTGGAGGGGGCCGCGGCGGGAACGATCAGGGCATCCGCGCCATCACCTCGGCGACGGCCGCCGTCAGGCGCTTGGCGTAGGGCACGTGCAGGAACTCGTTGGGCCCGTGGGCGTTGCTGCGCGGCCCCAGCACGCCGCAGACCATCATCTGCGCCGTGGGGAAGCCGGCGCTGAGCATGTTCATCAGCGGGATGGTGCCGCCCTGGCCGATGTAGCCCACC
>NZ_DASSVG010000248.1:0-5666 GCF_035706265.1 Ramlibacter sp.
TGACCGAACCGACTGCACAGTTCCCGTTCCCGAACCTGGATGTCGGCCCCTGGACGGTTGGCGGTGGGCAGGTGTACGACAGTTGCGGCGACGGATCCAACAAGCTCTCGCGCGTCTTCGTCATTCCCCAGGTAACGGTGCAGTGCAAGTCGCTCAATGCGACGGGCTCCCTGAACGTCCCCTTCGTGGTCACCTGGGACAACAACAACCAGGGCAGCGGCAATGTCTGCACCGGCCCGGACTACGTGGCGCCGGTCGGCAAGTCGAAGTGCAGCGCCTCGTCCGGCACGCAGGCGGACGTGGCCGTGATCACCATGCCGAAGATCACCAAGACCGACGGCATCGCCAGCATCAGTCCCAGCGATACGGTGACCTACACGATCACGGTGACCAACACCACGGGCATCACCCTGTCGAACGCGGTCTTCAAGGATCCGGCGGTACCCAACCTGAACGTGTCCGCCGTCACCTGCGCGGCGGCGAACGCGAGCTGCCCCGCGAGCAGCACGGTGGCGCTGATGCAAGGGGCCGGACTGGTGATCCCGCAGATGCTTCCGGATGGCACCGTGACGTTCACGGTGGCGGCCCAGTTGACGGGCAACCCGGTGGGCTCGCTCACCAACCAGGCGACGATCACCGTCAACGGGGCGACGAACACCGCCACCGACGTCAACGCGATCGTCTATCCCAATCTGGTGAACACCAAGACGGTACGGGTGGTGAGCGATCCGGTCAACGGGACGAGCAATCCCAAGAACATCCCGGGCTCCGAGTCGATCTACACCGTGGCCGTCACCAACACGGGCCAGGGGCGGGTGGACAGCAACAGCGTGAAGATCGTCGACCCGATCCCGGCCAACACGGCACTGTTCGTCGGCAACCTCGGCGGCTCGCCGGCGGGGCCGGTCAGCTTCACCGACGCGGCCAGCGGCCTGACGTTCACCTCCACCTCCCTCGGCTCCACGACCGACGACGTGGAATTCTCCAAGGACGGCGGGGTGAACTGGAACTACACCCCGGCGCCGGACGGCGCCGGCTACGACGCCGCCGTCACCCACCTGCGCCTGAGCCCCAAGGGCCGCATGAACGGCTGGAGCGGATCCGGGCCCTATCCCGGCTTCAACTTCAACTTCAAGGTGAAGGTGCAATAAGGGCGGTTACGCCAGCCGCCCCTTGTGCCGCTCGATCTGCGAGCGCACCTGCCCCGGCGCCGTCCCCCCCAGCGTATTGCGCGCATTCAGCGACCCCCGCAGCGACAGCGCGTCGTAGACGTCCTTCTCGATCTTCGGGTGGAACTGCTGCAGCACGTTCAGCGGCAGCTCCGACAGATCGCAGTTGTGCGACACCGCCGCCTTCACGGCATGCGCCACCGTCTCGTGGGCGTCGCGGAAGGGCAGGCCCTTCTTCACCAGGTAGTCGGCCAGGTCGGTGGCCGTGGCATAGCCCTTCAGGGCCGCCTGCTCCATCGCCTGCGGCTGCACGGTGATGCCGTCGATCATCTCGGCGAAGATGCGCAGCGTGTCCTTGAGCGTGTCGACGGTGTCGAACAGCGGCTCCTTGTCTTCCTGGTTGTCCTTGTTGTAGGCCAGGGGCTGGCCCTTCATCAGCGTGATCAGTCCCACCAGGTGGCCGACCACGCGGCCGGTCTTGCCGCGGGCGAGCTCGGGCACGTCGGGGTTCTTCTTCTGCGGCATGATCGACGAGCCGGTGGTGAAGCGGTCGGCGATGCGGATGAAGCCGAAGTTCTGCGACATCCAGAGGATCAGCTCCTCCGAGAAGCGGCTGATGTGCACCATCACCAGCGAGGCGGCGGCGGTGAATTCGATCGCGAAGTCGCGGTCGCTCACGGCGTCCAGCGAGTTCTGGCACACGCCATCCATGCCCAGCTCGCGGGCGACGAACTCGCGATCGAGCGGGTAGGTGGTGCCGGCCAGCGCCGCGGCCCCCAGCGGCAGACGGTTGACGCGCCGGCGCACGTCCAGCATGCGCTCGTGGTCGCGCGCGAACATCTCCACGTAGGCCAGCATGTGGTGGCCGAAGCTCACGGGCTGCGCCACCTGCAGGTGCGTGAACCCGGGCAGCACCACGTCGACGTTCTTCTCCGCGATGGCCACCAGCGCCTTCTGCAGGTCGACCAGCAGGTCCGCGATCAGGTCGATCTCGCCGCGCAGCCACAGGCGCACGTCGGTGGCGACCTGGTCGTTGCGGCTGCGGCCGGTGTGCAGGCGCTTGCCGGCGTCGCCCACCAGTTGCGTGAGGCGCGCCTCGATATTGAGGTGCACGTCCTCCAGATCGAGCTTCCACTCGAAGGCGCCGGAGGCGATCTCGCCGCGGATCTGCTCCATGCCGCGGCGGATCTCCGCAAGGTCGGTTGCCGAAATGACACCCTGTTGCGCGAGCATGGCGGCGTGCGCCAGCGAGCCGGTGATGTCCGCCTGCCACAGCCTCTTGTCGAAGAACACGCTGGCGGTGTAGCGTTTGACGAGTTCGCTCATGGGTTCGCTGAACAGGGCGGACCACGCCTCGGACTTGTGATCGAGTTGGCTCATAGGGGATGCACGTAACGCTTGCGGATGGGCAGGGGGTGGAGCTTCACCAATAATGGCGGCCGAAGGAGGCCTTTGTCGCCGCGCGCCGCGCGGCCCCACCGGTGATGGACGACTCGCAACTATTATCCGCGTTCTCGGAACTGGCCCGGGAACAGCAGCCCAGGGTGACGGCGCCTCCGCGCCACCGGGCAATCTTCGACGCCTGCCACGTCGGCGTGGTGCTGCGCGCGGTGCTGTTCGTCGAGGCGGTGATGGCCGTCGGCGCCATGTTCGGCACCGATTCGGTGCTGCAATGGGGCCAGCGCCTGGCCATGCTCAGTGCCGCGGCGCTGCCCGGGGCGCTGGGCTGGCTGGTGGTCACCTGCAGCTCCAAATGGCTGCTGGCGCGCCTGCACCCGGTGGCGCAGCAGGGGTTCGGCATCGCGCTGGGCGTGGTCTGCGGGCTCTATGGCTGCGGCATCCTGGCGCTGGTGGCCGGGCCGGGCCAGGTGTCCTGGGTCGCCTCCGGCTTCGCGGGCGCACTGCTGTCGAGCGTGATGGTGGCCGCCCTGGTGCTGCGCGCCAAGGGGCGCATGCCAGCCGAAACCACCGCGCGGCTGGCGGAATTGCAGGCGCGCATCCGCCCCCACTTCCTCTTCAACAGCCTGAACAGCGCGATCGCCCTGGTGCGCGAGGATCCCGCCCGCGCCGAGACCTTGCTGGAAGACCTGAGCGAGCTGTTTCGCCACGCCCTCGTCAGCAAGGGGGATTCCGCCACGCTGGCGGAGGAGGTGCAGCTTGCCCGGCATTACCTCGCGATCGAGGAGGTGCGCTTCGGCGAGCGGCTGCGGGTGGAATGGTCGATCGATCCGCGCGCGGGCAGCGCACGCGTGCCTGCATTGTTTTTGCAGCCGTTGGTGGAGAATGCGGTCAAGCACGGCGTGGAGCCGAGTCCGACCGGAGCCGACGTGAAGGTCACCACCCAGCGCCGCGGCAGCACGGTGGTGATCCGGGTGACCAACACGGTGCCGGCCGGCCAGGGCAGGCGCGGGCATGGCGTGGCGCAGGAGAACGTGCGCGATCGCCTGCGGCTGCTGCACGACGTGCAGGCGCAGTTCCAGACGGCCCTCATCGACGGGCTGTACCAGGTGCGGATGGAGGTACCGGCATGAACGCCCGCCGGGCCGCGCAGAGGGCGAGCAACGTGGCCGGCGCGCAAGGCGCGTGCCGGCCGGAGTGACGGAGGACGGCAATGGCCTTGAAGATGCTGCTGGTCGATGACGAGCCGCTCGCGCGTTCGCGCCTGCGCACGCTCCTGGCGGAATGCAGGAATCCGGCGGCCGAAGCCACGGCGGAAGCGGCGAACGCGGCCCAGGCGATGGAACACCTGCGGCGCCAGCAGTTCGACGGCGTGCTGCTCGACATCCACATGCCCGGCGCCGACGGCCTGGCCCTGGCGCAGGTGCTGCGCACGCTGCCCGAGTCGCCCGCCGTCGTCTTCGTCACCGCGTACGCGGAACACGCCGTCACCGCTTTCGAGCTGGAGGCGGTGGACTACCTCACCAAACCGGTGCGCCTGGAGCGGCTGGAGACGGCGCTGGCGCGGGTCGAGAAGGCGCGCCAGGGCCGCGGTTCGCCCGAGCCCGAGCAGGAAGTGCTGGTCATCCAGGACCGCGGCCGCACCGAGCGCGTGCCGGTGGCCGAAGTGCTCTATTTCAAGGCCGAACTCAAATACATCACCGTGCGCACCGCCGCACGCAGCTATATTCTGGACGGTTCGCTCAGTGACCTCGAGGAGCGCCACGGCTCGCAGTTCCTGCGCGTGCATCGCAACGCGCTGGTGTCGCGGCGGGCCGTGCGGGCGCTCGAAAAACATTACGACGCGGAAGAAGGCGAAGGCTGGGCGGTGCGGCTGAACGGGATCGACGAATCGCTCTCGGTGTCGCGCCGCCAGCTCAGCGCCGTGCGGGAGGCGCTGGCGACCTAGAGGAAAAGGGGACTCGCGGAGTTGCAGACACCTTGAGTTCCGAACCTTCCGAGGCCTTGCAGGCTTCTTCTCCCGACGCTTCCGCCGTCGAGGACCTGCCCCGCACGCCGGTGGATCCGAAAGGGCCGCCGCACGTGCTGCTGCACCTGCCCGCGGGCGGCGCGCGCAGCGCGGCCATGGCCGTGCTGGTCGCCATCGCGGTGCTGGCGGTGCTGCGCTGGGCGAGCGGCTTCTTCATCCCGCTGATGCTGGGGCTGGTGTTCACCTACGCCCTCGCCCCGGTGGTGGACTGGCTGCAGCGGGCGCGCATCCCGCGCGCCGTGAGCGCCGCCGTGCTGATCCTCGGCATCCTGGGCGGCACCGCGGGGGCGGTGTACTCGTTCTCGGACGACGCCAACGACCTGATCGCCTCGCTGCCCGATGCGGCCCGCAAGCTGCGCGACTCGGTCGCCCGCAAGCAGAAGACCAGCGACACCACGCTGGAGACGGTGCAGAAGGCGGCGGCGGAGCTGCAGAAGGCCGCCGAGGAGGCGGGCGCCACCGGCACCTCGGCGCCGCGGCGCGGGGTGGCGCGGGTGGTGGTGGAGAAGCCGCACTTCGACCTGCGCGACTACCTCTGGACGGGCACGCTGGGCCTGGCCAGCCTGCTCGGGCAGGTGGTGCTGGTCATGTTCCTCACCTATTTCCTGCTCATCTCGGGCGACACCTTCCGCCGCAAGCTGGTGAAGATCGCCGGGCCGGGAATGGCCGAGAAGAGGCTCACCGTGCAGGCGCTGGACGAGATCAACGCGCAGATCCAGCGCTATCTCGTGGTGCAGCTTCTGGCGAGCGTGGGCGTGGGAATTGCCACCGGGCTCTGCTTCGCGTGGGTGGGCCTCAAGCACGCGGCCGTGTGGGGGATCGCGGCGGGCGTGCTGAACCTGGTGCCTTACGTGGGCAATATCGCCGTCACGGCGGCGGCGGCGCTGGTGGCCTTCCTGCAGTTCGGCGAGATCCGCATGGCGCTGGTGATCGCGGGCAGCTCGCTCCTGATCAACACCATCGAAGGCTACCTGCTGGTGCCGTTGGCCACCAGCAAGGCCAGCAGCATGAATCCGGTGGCGGTGTTCATCGGCGTGCTGGCCTGGGGCTGGCTGTGGGGCGTCTGGGGC
>NZ_DASSVG010000249.1:0-3818 GCF_035706265.1 Ramlibacter sp.
CTGCGCGAGCCGGCCCACCCGGTGCGCGGCGAGCTGGCCGCGCGCGCCGAGGTGATCGCGTCGCGCTGGGGCCTGCCGGCGCGCAAGTGGCTGCGGGTGTTCAAGCCGGTGGGGTGAAGAACTTCCAACTTCCAAATTCAAACTTCCGGACGCAGAGGGCGCAAAGGGTACGCAGAGGACGCGAAAGACATCCATCTGAAGGAATGGAATCCTTCATTGGTTTCCTTTTGCGTCCTCTGCGTACCCTTCGCGTCCTCTGCGTCCGGTAGTTCCCTCTCCCCCGCTACCATTGCGAGCATGAGCGCGCACCCCAAGCCGAGGATCTCCGCCCGCACGCCGCCGCGCGGGCCGCTGCACTGGCAGCAGCTGGTGGAGTGGCTCAGCGAGGACGGCGTGATCTCGCGCGAGGAAGCCCGGCGCACCATCGCGCGCTGCTCGCAGGCCGAAAGCGCCCAGCACCCGCTGGTGCGGCTGGCGGCCGTCTCCATGACCCGCGCTTCCGACGGCAAGCCGCTCGACGTGGAGGCCCTCACGGAGTACCTGGCCCGGCGTGCGCAGCTGGAGTACCTGCGCATCGACCCGCTGAAGGTGGACGTGGCCAAGGTGGCCGACACCATGAGCGCCGCCTACGCCGAGCGCCATCGCGTGCTGCCGGTGCAGGTGACGGCCAACGAGGTGGTGGTGGCGACCGCCGAGCCCTTCGTCACCGACTGGGTCGACGAGGTCGAGCGGCAGGCGCGCCGCACCGTGCGGCGCGTGGTGGCCAACCCGCAGGAGATCCTGCGCTACACGGCCGAATTCTTCGCGCTCGCCAAGTCGGTGCGGGCGGCGCAGCGCGCCGGCGGCAATGCCGGCGCGGCCAGCTTCGAGCAGCTGGTGGAACTGGGCAAGTCCAACAAGCAGCTCGATGCCAACGACCAGGGCGTGGTGCAGGTGGTCGACTGGCTGTGGCAGTACGCCTTCGACCAGCGCGCGAGCGACATCCACCTGGAGCCGCGGCGCGAGCAGGGCGTGATCCGGTTCCGCATCGACGGCGTGCTGCATCCCGTCTACCAGATGCCGCCGGCGGTGCTCAACGCGATGACGGCGCGCATCAAGCTGCTGGGGCGCATGGACGTGGTGGAGAAGCGCCGCCCGCAGGACGGCCGCATCAAGACCCGCAACCCGCGCGGCGACGAGGTGGAGATGCGCCTGTCGACGCTGCCCACGGCCTTCGGCGAGAAGATGGTGATGCGCATCTTCGACCCCGACACCGCGGTGAAGGACCTCGACGCGCTGGGCTTCTCGCCGCACGACGCGCAGCGCTGGGAGGGGCTGGTGAAGAAGCCCCACGGCATCATCCTGGTGACCGGGCCCACCGGCTCCGGCAAGACCACCACGCTCTATTCCACCCTCAAGCGGCTGGCGACCGAGGAGGTCAACGTCAGCACGGTGGAGGATCCGATCGAGATGATCGAGCCGGCCTTCAACCAGACCCAGGTGCAGGCGCAGCTCGATTTCGGTTTCGCCGAGGGCCTGCGCGCCCTGATGCGGCAGGACCCCGACATCCTCATGGTCGGCGAGATCCGCGACCTGACCACGGCCGAAATGGCGGTGCAGGCGGCGCTCACCGGCCATCTGGTGTTCTCCACCCTGCACACCAACGATGCGCCTTCGGCCATCACGCGCCTGATGGAGCTGGGCGTGCCGGCCTACCTGGTCAACGCCACCCTGATCGGCGTGCTGGCGCAGCGCCTGGTGCGCACCCTGTGCAAGCAGTGCCGCACCCCCGACGCCGAGACGCCCCGCAGCGCCTTCGACGAAGTGGTGAAGCCCTGGAAGATCAGCGGCGGCTGGAAGCCTTACCGGCCGGTGGGTTGCGTGGACTGCCGCATGACGGGCTACCTGGGGCGCATGGGCCTGTACGAACTCCTCACCGTCACCGAAGCCTTCAAGGAGCAGGTGACGCGCGACCCCGCCATCCACGCCCTGCGCCGCCAGGCCGTGGCCGATGGCATGCGCCCACTGCGGCTGGCCGGTGCGCTGCGCGTGGCCGAAGGCGTGACCACGCTGGAAGAAGTCCTGAGCGCGACACCCGTGCTCGAATAGCTCGTCCCCACGGTTACGGGATGTAGGTGGAACCCACATCGGGAGGGCATTTTTTCGCCCCCACAATCCGCCCCGTCGCATTCCGTCAGGAGACATGATGAAAATCAAGAGCCAGAAAGATTTCTGGTCGGGGCTGATGTTCATGGGCGTCGGCATCGCTTTCGCGTGGGGCGCCACCAACTACACCATCGGCGAGGGCGCCCGCATGGGCCCCGGCTACTTCCCCCTGGTGCTGGGCATCCTGCTGGCGCTGATCGGCGTGTTCATCACGTTCGAGGCGCTGGTGGTGGAAACCGAAGACGGCGAGCCGATCGGCTCGTGGGCCTGGAAGCCGCTGTTCTTCATCATCGGCGCCAACCTGCTCTTCGGCATCCTGCTCGCGGGCCTGCCCAAGATCGGCCTGCCCGCCATGGGCCTGATCGTCGCCATCTACGCACTCACCTTCGTCGCCAGCCTGGCCGGACACGAGCACAACAACAAGGAAGTCGCCGTGCTCGCCACGGTGCTGGCCGTCGGAAGCTACCTCGCCTTCATCGTGCTGCTGAAACTGCAGTTCCCGGTGTGGCCCAGCTTCATCAGCGGCTGAGCGGAGAACCTTCATGGACCTGATTAGCAACCTCTCCCTCGGCTTCGGCGTCGCCTTCACGCCGATCAACCTGCTGTACGCCTTCATCGGCTGCCTGCTCGGCACGCTGATCGGCGTGCTGCCCGGCGTCGGCCCCGTGGCCACCATCGCCATGCTGCTGCCCGCCACCTATGCGCTGCCGCCGGTGTCGGCGCTGATCATGCTGGCCGGCATCTACTACGGCGCCCAGTACGGCGGCTCCACCACCGCCATCCTGGTCAACCTGCCGGGCGAATCGTCCTCGGTGGTGACAGTGATCGACGGCTACCAGATGGCGCGCCAGGGCCGCGCAGGCCCCGCGCTTGCGGCTGCCGGCCTCGGCTCCTTCTTCGCCGGCTGCGTCGGCACGCTGATCCTGGCGGGCTTCGCCGCGCCGCTGACGGAAGTGGCCTTCAAGTTCGGCCCGGCCGAATACTTCTCGCTGATGGTGCTGGGCCTGATCGGCGCCGTGGTGCTGGCCTCGGGCTCGCTGGTCAAGGCGATCGCGATGATCGTGCTGGGCCTGCTGCTGGGCCTGGTGGGCACGGACGTGAACTCCGGCGTGGCGCGCTTCTCCTTCGACATCCCGGAACTCACCGACGGTATCGGCTTCATCACCCTGGCCATGGGCGTGTTCGGCTACGGCGAAATCATCGCCAACCTGGGCAAGAGCGAGGAGCACCGCGAGGTCTTCACGAACAAGGTGCAGGGCCTGATGCCCACCAAGCAGGACTTCAAGCGCATGCTGCCCGCCGTGATGCGCGGCACGGCGCTCGGCTCCGCGCTGGGCATCCTGCCTGGCGGCGGTGCGCTGCTGTCCGCCTTCGCCGCCTACACGGTGGAAAAGAAGACCAAGCTGCAGCCGGGCGAAGTGCCCTTCGGCAAGGGCAACATCCGCGGCGTCACGGCCCCCGAGTCGGCGAACAACGCCGGTTCGCAGACCTCCTTCATCCCGCTGCTGACGCTGGGCATCCCGCCCAACGCCGTGATGGCGCTGATGGTGGGCGCGATGACCATCCACAACATCCAGCCGGGCCCGCAGGTGATGACCAGCAACCCGCAGCTGTTCTGGGGCCTGATCGCCTCGATGTGGATCGGCAACGCGATGCTGGTGATCCTGAACCTG
>NZ_DASSVG010000250.1:0-3471 GCF_035706265.1 Ramlibacter sp.
CGATCCGCGCTTCGCCGGCATCCTGTTCGACCTGGCGCACGAGCTCGGCTACCGCTGCCTGGTGGCCCACCATGCCGAGGAGGGCTGCCGGCTCGCCACCGAGCATGCGCCGGACGCGGTGCTGCTGGACATGCAGTTGCCGGACGAATCGGGGCTGTCGGTGCTGCAGCACCTGAAGGACAACCCGCGCACCCGCCACGTGCCCGTGCACGTGATCTCGGTGGAGGACCGCAGCGAGCCCGCCCTGCAGCTGGGCGCCATCGGCTATGCGCGCAAGCCCGCCACCCGCGAGCAGCTGAAGGAGGTGTTCTCGCGCGTCGAGGCCAAGCTGAGCCAGAAGCTCAAGCGCGTGCTGCTGGTGGAGGACGACCCGCGCCAGCAGGACAGCGTGAAGGCCCTGATCGGCGACAGCGACATCGAGATCGTCGCCGTCGCGCAGGGTGCCGAGGCGCTGCGGGCCCTCTCGCAAAGCGTGTTCGACTGCATGATCATCGACCTCAAGCTGCCGGACATGAACGGGCAGGAGCTGCTGCGCCGCATGGCCGCCGGCGAGAGCCGCTCCTTCCCGCCCGTGATCGTGTACACCGGCCGCAACCTCACCCGCGACGAGGAAGCCGAGCTGATGCGCTACTCGCGCTCGATCATCATCAAGGGCGCGCGCTCGCCCGAGCGCCTGCTCGACGAGGTGACGCTGTTCCTGCACAAGGTGGAGAACCAGCTGTCCTCGGAGCGCCAGAAGATGCTGCGCACCGCGCGCAGCCGCGACCGCGCCTTCGAGGCGCGCCGCATCCTGGTGGTGGACGACGACATGCGCAACATCTTCGCCCTCACCAGCGCCCTGGAGCAGAAGGGCGCGGACGTGGAGGTGGCGCGCAACGGCGTCGAGGCGCTGCAGAAGCTGGAACAGGACCCGGACGGCATCGACCTGGTGCTGATGGACATCATGATGCCGGAGATGGACGGCCTCGCCGCCACGCGCGAGATCCGCAAGAACCCGCGCTGGCAGAAGCTGCCGATCATCGCCGTCACGGCCAAGGCGATGAAGGAGGACCAGGAGAAGAGCCTGGCCGCCGGCGCCAACGACTACCTGGCCAAGCCGGTGGAGCTGGAGCGCCTGTTCTCGCTGATCCGGGTCTGGATGCCCAAGCTGGAGCGGGTGGGATGAATCCCGCGGTCGCCGACATCGAGCTGCGGCTGCTGGTGGAGGCGGTCTACCTGCGCTACGGCCACGACTTCCGCGACTACGCGCAGGCCTCGCTGAAGCGCCGCGTCGGCCAGGCGCAGGTGCGCATGAAGGCGCCCACGATCTCGGCGCTGCAGGAGCGCATCCTGCACGACCCGCAACAGTTCGCGCAGCTGCTGCAGTACCTCACGGTGCCGGTGAGCGAGATGTTCCGCGACCCGGCGTACTTCCTCGCGATCCGGCGCCACGTCGTGCCCGTGCTGAACACCTATCCCTCGCTGAAGGTCTGGGTGGCGGGCTGCAGCACCGGCGAGGAGGCGTATTCGATGGCGATCCTGCTGCACGAGGAGGCGCTGCTGGAACGCACCATCCTCTACGCCACCGACATCAACCACGCCTCGCTGGAGAAGGCCCGCAAGGGCATCTTCGACCTCGAGGCGATGCAGGGCTTCACCCGCAACTACCAGCAGGCCGGCGGCCAGGCCGCCTTCAGCGACTACTACACGGCGGCCTACGGCGGCGCCCTGATGGACAAGGCCCTGCGCGACGCCATCACCTTCGCCGACCACAGCCTCGCCACCGACGCCGTGTTCGCCGAGACGCATTTCGTCTCCTGCCGCAACGTGCTGATCTACTTCAACCGCGAGCTGCAGGACCGCGCGCTGGGCCTGTTCCACGAATCGCTGGCGCACCGCGGCTTCCTGGGGCTGGGCTCGAAGGAGACGCTGGATTTCTCGGCCTATGCCAGCCAGTTCGAGCCTGTGAGCCGGCCCGAACGCCTGTACCGGCGGCTGCCGGAGGCGCGATGAAGCGCGAACTGCCCGCCGGCTTCGCCTTCGCCGCCGAGATGGTGGCGATCGGCGGCTCCGCCGGCGGCGTGGACGCGCTGCTGACGCTGCTGGACGGACTGCCGCCGCTGCGCGCGGCCATCGTGATCGTGCTGCACCTGCCGGACTGGCAGGAAAGCCGGCTGGTCGACGTGTTCGGGCTGCGCCTCGCGGCGCCGGTGCGCGAAGCGCAGCCGCATGCGCCCATCGAGCCGGGGCACATCTACTTCGCCCCGCCCGGCTACCACCTCCTCGTGGAGCAGGATCGCAGCTTCTCCCTCAGCTGCGACGCGCCGGTGCTGTTCTCGCGCCCTTCCATCGACGTGCTGTTCGAGTCCTGCGCCGGGGCCATCGGCCGGCGGCTCGCAGCCCTTCTTCTTACCGGCGCCAACGAGGATGGCGCGGAAGGCCTCGCGAGCATCCAGGCGGCGGGCGGCCTGTGCGCCGTGCAGGATCCCGACGAGGCCGCCCACCCCACGATGCCCGCCGCCGCCCTGCGCCTCGCCCAGCCCGATTTCGTGCTGCCGCTGGCCGGACTGCGCAGCCTGCTGCACACTGTCGCCTGCCGATGACCGATCCCTCCCCCGATGTCAACGTGCTGCTGGTCGACGACCTGCAGGAAAACCTGGTCGCCCTGGAGGCGCTGATCCGCCAGGCCGGCCGCCGCATCTTCACCGCACGCTCCGGCGAGGAGGCGCTGTCGCTGATGCTGGAGCATCCCTTCGCGCTGGCCATCCTCGACGTGCAGATGCCGTCCATGAACGGCTTCGAGCTGGCGGAGCTGATGCGCGGCACCGAGCGCACCCGCACCATTCCCATCGTGTTCGTCAGCGCCGCCGGGCGGGAACTGAATTACGCCTTCCGCGGCTACGAGAGCGGGGCCGTCGATTTCCTCTACAAGCCGCTCGATCCGGTGGCGGTGCGCAGCAAGGTCAACGTGTTCGTGGAATTGTTCCGCCAGCGCCAGGACCTGCAGGCCGCCAAGGCCGACCTGCAGCGGGCGGTGAACATGCGCGACGACTTCATGTCCATGATCGCGCACGAGCTGCGCAACCCGCTCAACTCGGTGTACCTGCAGGCGCAGCTGCGCCGGCGCATGTTCTCCGGGCCCAAGGTGCCCGATGCGCAGCAGATGCTCACGATGGTGGAGCGCGACGAGCGCCAGATCCGCAGCATGGTGCGCCTGCTGGACGACATGCTGGACGTCTCCCGGGCCCGCACCGGCCGGCTGGCGATGGTGCCGGCCCCCTTCGACCTGGCGCAGTCGGCGCGCGAGGTGGTCGAGGCCATCCGCGAGCAGGCCACCAGCAGCGGCGTCGCGATCACCCTGGCCGCGCCCGAGTCGCTGCCGCAGGTGGGCGACGAGTTCCGCATCGAGCAGGTGATCACCAACCTGCTCACCAACGCCCTGCGCTACGGCCAGGGCAAGCCGGTGGCGGTGACCGTCGGCGAGCGCGAGGA
>NZ_DASSVG010000251.1:0-2972 GCF_035706265.1 Ramlibacter sp.
CAACGCGCACCAGCCCCGCGTTCGCCGAGGCCTGCGCGCGGGTGCGCGCGGCGCTGCACCTGGAGGCCGTGGAAGCATGACGCGCGCGCGCCTCGGCTCTCTCGTCCTGCTGGTGGCGCTCCTGCTTGCCTGGGAGGCGGCCTGCCGCCTGCTGGCGCTCCCGAAGCTGGTGCTGCCGCCGCCTTCGGCCGTGGCGGTGTCGCTCTGGCACGGCCTCGCCAGCGGCTACTTCTGGCCGCACCTGCGCACCACGGTGGTCGAACTGCTGCTCGGTGCGGCGAGCGGCTGCGCGATCGGCTTCGCGGCCGGCGTCGCACTGGCCGAATCTTCGTCGCTGCGCCGCCTGCTGATGCCCTACGTGGTCGCGAGCCAGGTGGTGCCCAAGCTGGCGCTGGCGCCGCTGTTCGTGCTCTGGTTCGGCTTCGGCATGACGTCCACCGTGGTGATCACGGCGCTGATCTGCTTCTTCCCGCTGCTGGAGAACACGCTCACCGCGCTGCAGCAGGTGCCGCCCGAGCGGCTGGAGCTCTTTCGCATGCTCGGTGCCACGCGCGCGCAGACCCTGTGGCGGCTGAAGCTGCCGTCGGGCCTGCCCGCCATCCTGGCCGGCGTGCGCGTTGCCGTGGTGCTGGCACTGGTCGGCGCGGTGGTGGGCGAGTTCATCGGCGCCAGCCGCGGGCTCGGCGCCCTCGTGATCGCCACCCAGGGCACCATGGACACGTCGCTGATGTTCGCCGTGCTGGTGCTGATCGCCGCGCTCGGCATGTTCGCCTACCAGGCCACGCTGCTGCTGGAGCGCTGGCTGCTGCTGCCCTTCACCCGCACGAGCTGAGGAGAACCCATGCAATCCATCCCCCGTCGCCACCTGCTGGCGGCCCTCGCGGCCGCGCCGCTCGCGGGCCTGGCCCAGACCGCGCCCGCGCGCCTGGAGCGCGTCGTCGTCGCCGGCTGGAACAAGCCGATCACCGAAGTCACGCCGCTGCTGGTGGACGAGGACAAGGGCTTCTACCGCGCGCAGGGCGTCGCGCTCGAATACGTGCCGGGGGCCGGCAGTGCCGATGCGATCCGCAACATCCTGAGCGGCCAGGCCGACGTCGCCTTCAGCGACCCGCTCACCTTCTTCGCCGCGCTGGACAAGGGCGAGAAGCTGCGCGCGATCTACGACATCTATCCGCAGAACGTGTTCAACGTGGTGTCGCTCAAGGGCAGCAACATCACGAAGCCGGCGGACCTGAAAGGCAAGAAGGTCGGCGTCTACAGCCTCGCGAGCGGCACGCGGCAGGGCCTGCAGGTGCTGCTGCATTCGGCCGGCCTGACCGAGGCCGACGTGACGGTGGTCGTCACCGGCCTGCTGAATTTCGCGCCGCTGATGCAGGGGCAGGTCGACGCGACGGCGGCCACCGACACGGGCCTGCTGATCGGCCGCCGCCGCGGCCTGCCCGAGGTGAACGTGATCGAGGTCGGCAAGGTGCTGCCGATGTCGAGCGACCTGTTCGTGGTGCGCGAGGACGTGTACCAGGCCCGGCGCGATGCCCTGCGGCGCTTCCTGCGCGGCTACGCCGATGCCGCCGCGTGGATGATCGCGCAGCCGCAGGAGGCGGCGCAGCTCGCCGCCAAGCTCGCCATCGACGGCACCGATCCGGCGCTGAACCTGGAGATCATCAAGCTGCGCAACGCGGCCAGCGTCTCGGCGCTGACGAAGCGCAACGGTCTCGGCGCGCTCGACGTCACCTCGCTGCAGGCCGCGGCCGACACCTACCGCAAGCTGGGGCTGCTGCAGAAGCCGCTCGATGCCGGCAAGGTGGTGAGCCAGGACCTGCTGCCCGGCCGCCGGGGAGACGCGGGATGAACTTCGCCGGCCAGGTGGTGCTGGTGACGGGTGCCAGCCGCGGCATCGGCGCAGCGATCGCGCGCGCCTTCGCGGCGGAGCAGGCCACCGTCGCCGTCAACTACTTGCGCAACGCCGAAGCGGCGGCGCAGGTGGTGGCGCAATGCCAGGCGGCCGGCGGCGACGCCTTCGCCGTGCAGGCCGACGTGACCGTGCCCGAACAGGCGGCGCAACTGGTGCAGCGCGTGGTGGACGAAGCCGGCCGCATCGACGTGCTGGTGAACAACGCCTTTCGCGCCTATGCCTTCGATCCCGAGCAGCGCAAGACCTTCGCCGACCTGGACTGGGCCGACTACCAGGCGCAGTTCGAGGGCTCGGTGGGCGCGGCCTTCCACCTGTGCCGGGAGGTGCTGCCGCACTTCCGTCGGCGCGCGCAGGGCAGCATCGTCAACCTGGTGAGCGACCTGGTGGAGAACCCGGTGGTGCCCTACCACGACTACACGACGGCGAAGTCGGCCCTGGTCGGCTTCAGCCGCAATCTCGCGAGCGAGCTCGGGCCGCTGGGCGTGCGCGTCAACTGCGTGGCGCCGGGGCTGGTGCATCCCACCGAGGGCAGCAGCGGCACCCGCGCCTCCTTCCGCGAGGCCTTGATGGCGGCCACGCCGCTGCGCCGCCTGGCGCGCCCCGAGGACGTGGCCGGGCCGGTGCTGTTCCTCGCTTCTGCCTGGAGCGGTTTCGTCACCGGCCAGGTGCTTTTCGTCGACGGTGGACGGGTGATGCAATGAACGACAAGGATCTGCTGGTCTGCACCTTGCAGGAAGCGCGCGAGCGCGCCGGCGTCGCGGGCGAGGCGCCCGCACTGGCGCGGGCGCTGCGCGAACGCGGCGCGTCCGCCGTGGTGATCGTGGGCGCGCGCGACGGGCTGGACTGGCTCGACACGCCCGAGGCGCGCGGCTGGCTCGGCGGGCCCGCGCAATCGGTTGCTGCGTTTGCCACGGCGATGCGCCAGGCGCTGTCACAAGGCTATGTCGCTGCCGACGCAGCGATCGTAGCGAAGACGATCTCTCCTTATGAACTGCCCCCCTTTTCCTGGGACGAGGCTGTTCCTCCCTCCCCCTTTGGGGGACGGCCGGGGTGGGGGCAC
>NZ_DASSVG010000252.1:0-4464 GCF_035706265.1 Ramlibacter sp.
GCTCCATTGGACGGCATGCCGGGGCCGCCGGGCTCACCGGCCAGGCCCAGGCTGCGGATGCCCGCGCCCGGCGCGTACTCGTCGTAGTACCACTCGCCGGCGACGTTGATCACGCCTTCGGGTGCGGCCGGCTCCATGACCGGTACGCCCTTGAGCGCCGTCTCCATGAAGTTGATCCAGATCGGCAGGCTCAGGCCGCCGCCGGTCTCGCGGTCGCCCAGTGAACGCGGCGTGTCGTATCCCATCCAGACGATGGCGACCAGGCTCGGGTGGAAGCCGTTGAACCAGGTGTCGATCGAGTCGTTGGTGGTGCCGGTCTTGCCGTACAGGTCGGCGCGCTTCAGCTCGCGCTGCGAACGCGCCGCGGTGCCGGAGCGCGCCACTTCCTGCAGCAGCCGGTCCATGATGAAGGCGTTGCGGGCGTCGATGGCGCGCATCGATTCGTTCAGCAGCGGCGGCTGGCTCTCCACCAGCGTCTTGCCCTTCTGGTCGGTGATGCGCGTGATCAGCCACGGGTTGATCCGGTAACCGCCGTTGGCGAACACCGAGTAGCCCAGCGCCATCTGCATCGGCGTGACCGAGCCCGCCCCCAGCGCCATGGTCAGGTAGGGCGGGTGTTTCTCGGCGTCGAAGCCGAAGCGGGTGACCCAGTCCTGCGCGGCCTGGGTGCCCACCGCCTGCAGGATGCGGATCGAGACCATGTTCTTGGACTTGGCCAGCGCGGTGTGCAGCGCCATCGGACCCTCGAACTTGCCGTCGTAGTTCTTGGGCTCCCAGGGCGGCCCGCCGGTGACGTCGCCGCCGAAGAACAGCGGCGCGTCGTTGATGATCGTGGTGGGCGTGAAGCCCTTCTCCAGCGCCGCGGAGTAGATGAAGGGCTTGAAGCCCGAGCCGGGCTGGCGCCACGCCTGGGTGACGTGGTTGAACTTGTTCTTGTTGAAGTCGAAGCCGCCGACCAGGGCGTGGATCGAGCCGTCGCGCGGGTCGAGCGCGATGAAGGCGCCCTCCACCTCGGGGATCTGGGTGATCTCCCACGCGTCCTTGGGCGACTTCATCACCCGGATCACGGCGCCGCGGCGGATCTTGATCTTGGGCGGTGCCTTGGCGGACAGCCCGGAATGCGCCGGCCGCAGGCCTTCGCCGGTGATCTCGACCTGGTCGCCGTTGGCGCGCACCGCGACGATCTTCTTCGGCGTGGCTTCCAGCACCACGGCCGCCAGCACGTCGCCGTTGTCCGGGTGTTCGGCCAGCGCGTCGTCGATGGCGTCGTCGAGCTCCTTCGGGTCGTCGGGCAGGTCCACGAAGCGCTCGGGGCCGCGGTAGATCTGGCGCTTCTCGTAGCTCATGATGCCCTGGCGCAGCGCCTTGTACGCGGCCTCCTGCTCCTTGGCGCGGATGGTGGTGAAGACGTTCAGGCCGCGGGTGTAGGTCTCGTCGCCGTACTGGGCGTAGACCAGCTGGCGCACCGTCTCGGCGATGTACTCGGCCCGCACGGCGGTGGTCTGCACCCCCGTGCGCACGCGCAGTTCCTGCTTCTTGGCGGCCTCGGCCTGCTCGTGCGAGATGAAGCCGTTCTCCTCCATGCGCTCGATGATGTAGAGCTGGCGGGCGCGGGCGCGCGAGGGGTTGTTCACCGGGTTGAAGGCGGAAGGCGCCTTGGGCAGGCCGGCCAGCATGGCGGCTTCGGCGATCGTGATGTCCTTCAGCGGCTTGCCGAAGTACGTTTCCGAGGCGGCCGCGAACCCGTAGGCGCGGTTGCCCAGGAAGATCTGGTTCATGTAGATCTCGAGGATCTGGTCCTTCGTGAGCAGGTGCTCCAGCTTGAAGGTCAGCAGCACTTCATAGAGCTTGCGGGTGTACGTCTTCTCGGAGGAAAGGTAGACGTTGCGCGCCACCTGCATCGTGATGGTGGAGGCGCCCTGGCTCTTCACCCGTCCCAGGTTGGCGATGGCCGCCCGCACCAGGCCCTTGTAGTCGACGCCGCTGTGCGAATAGAAGCGCGCGTCCTCGATGGCGAGGACGGCATTCTTCATCACTTGCGGGATTTCGTTGATCGGCGTGAGATTGCGCCGCTCCTCGCCGAATTCGCCGATCAGCACGCCGTCGCTGGAGTACACGCGCAGCGGCAGCTTGGGCCGGTAATCCGCCAGGTCGGCGATGTCGGGCAGGTTGGGGTAGGCCACCGCCAGCGCGACGCCGCCCACGGCCACGCCCGCGGCGACCAGCGCGAAGACCAGGCCGAAGGTCCAGCCGAAGAACTTCAGGAGGAAGCGTTGCCAGAACGGACGCACCTTGCGCGGCGCACGGCCGGGAGCATCGGAAGAGGGGTCGGAAGCCATAAAACTCCAGCGGGCGTCCCGGGGCGCCCATTATAAAAATGCATTCGTCCGGGCCCCCAGGGACGCCGCCGCGCGGCGCGCGGCTCCACCAGGGGGCGCAGGGAAGCCTGGGGCGGCCCGGCGCTTCCTTGAGAGCCCGGCCGTCCCCGGCAGGTTCCGCACAGGCTCGCGCCCGTCCGCACGGCGCCCGGACAGGGCCGCAGTATCGCAGCATCGGCCGTCTGCTTTTTCCAACGTCCCGCGGTGGAGCTGCCAGGAAATTCCTTTGGCGACAAGGACCTTACTGCTAGCATTGATGTGGAATCTTAAGTTCGTTACGCCTTGACACGAAGGCGTTGGAGGAGGCGGGTTTGATCTCTCTCGGGTCTTTGTTCGGCCGCCCGGCGGCCCCCCTGCTGGGGCTGGACATCAGTTCTTCCAGCGTCAAGCTCGTCGAGCTGGGCCTGCGCAAGGACGGAGGCTATGTCCTGGAGCGCTGCGCCATCGAACCGCTGGAACGCGGCTGGATCAACGACGGCAACGTCGAGAAATTCGACGAAGTCGCCGAGGCGATGCGGCGCGTCGTCAAGCGCAGCGGCACGCGCACCCGCAACGTGGCGATGGCCTTGCCCGCTTCCGCGGTCATCACCAAGAAGATCATCCTGCCCGGCGGCCTGTCGGAGCAGGAGCTGGAAATCCAGGTCGAAACCGAGGCCAACCAATATATCCCGTTCTCGCTCGATGAAGTGAGTCTGGACTTCTGCGTGGTCGGCCCCAGCACCACTTCAGCCGGCGACGTCGAAGTGCTGATCGCGGCTTCGCGCAAGGAGAAGGTGCAGGATCGCCAGGGCCTGGCCGAAGCGGCGGGCCTCAAGCCGGTGATCATCGACGTCGAATCGTATGCGGCGCGGCTGGCCGCCGGCCGCCTGATCGGCGCCCTGCCCGAAGGCGGGCACGACCAGCTGGTGGCCCTGTTCGAAGTCGGCGCCAGCACCACCAGCATGCAGGTGATCCGCAACGACGAAGTGCTGTACGACCGCGACCAGGCCTTCGGCGGCGCGCAACTCACCCAGTTGATCGTGCGCCACTACGGCTTCTCCCCCGAGGAGGCGGAGAGCAAGAAGCGCAGCGGCGAACTGCCCGAGGACTACGAGATGGGCGTGCTCAAGCCCTTCGTGGACAGCATGGCGCAGGAATTCGCACGCGCGCTCCAGTTCTTCTTCACCAGCACCCCGCACAACCGCGTCGACCAGATCATGGTGGCAGGCGGCTCGGCGGCGCTGCCCGGCCTGAGCGACGCCATCACGGCCCAGACTTCCTTCCCCTGTGTCCTGGCCGATCCCTTCCAGGGCATGGACTTCGGCTCCAACGTGCGGGAAAAGAAGGTGCGCCGGGAAGCGCCGTCGTACCTGACTTCCTGCGGCCTGGCCATGCGGAGGTTCCTGCAGTGATCCTGATCAACCTGTTGCCGCACCGGGAGGCGGCACGCAAGCGCCGGCGCGAGCGGTTCTACGTCGGCCTGGGCGCTTCCGCGATGGCCGGCGCGCTGGTCGCCGGCGGCATCTTCCTCTGGTACGCGGCCCAGATCTCCACCCAGCGTGACCGCAACCAGGTCCTGACCAGCGAGATCGCGCGCCTGGACGCCCAGATCAAGGACATCGCCAGCCTGCAGGAGGAGATCGCCGCCCTGCGCGCGCGCCAGCAGGCGGTGGAAGACCTGCAGGCCAACCGCAACATGCCGGTGCACCTGCTCAACGAGCTGTCGCGCCTGCTGCCGGACGGGGTGTACCTCAACTCCATGAAGCAGAACAACGACACGGTGTTCCTCGCCGGCGTGGCGCAGTCGAACGAGCGCGTGTCGGAGCTGCTGCGCAACCTGAGCTCCGGCAGCGCCTGGATCACCCGGCCCGAGCTGGTGGAGATCGTGGCGGGCAACGTGACGCTGCCGCCCAAGGACACCCGGCGCGTCGCCAACTTCAAGATGACGGTGAAGCTGGTGCGCGCCAGCGAGGCGGAAAAGGCTGCCGCAGCGGCCGCCGCTGCAGCGAGCGCCGCCGCCGCAGGCACGGCCACCGCGGGTGCCGCACCTGCCGCAGCGGCCAGCCAGCCGGTCGCCGGCGCGGTGGCCGCCACCCCCGGGGGGCCC
>NZ_DASSVG010000253.1:0-16043 GCF_035706265.1 Ramlibacter sp.
GGGGAAGGTGGTGATGACGCGGTGCATCGCCACGGCCGCGTCGTAGTCGATCCAGACCACGTCGACGCCGCTGTCGTCTTCTCCCACATGCGCGACGAAGCGGCCCGCAGGCGTCGTGCGCTGGTCCTCGGGGATCTCCGAGAGCGGCTTGTCGCCGACGCCAGGCGGCGTGTCGTCGCCCACCGCCAGGCCCAGCAGCACGGGGGCGCTCGCCAGCAAGCGGCCCTTGGGCGAGAAGGCGTAGACCATCGCGGCGTGCTTGTCCAGGATCACGACCGCGCGGCCATGGTTGTCGTGCGTGTAGAAGGCCCAGTTCGCCACCTCGCGCACGGCGGGGGAAACCTGCGTGCTGCCGAACTCGGCTAGCGGGCCGGGTGGCGGCGCAGTCGGCGCCGCGAGGGCGGCAGCGGACGCCAGCGCGGCCAGGCTGATGCAGGCCGCGGCCAGGCTGCGGCGAAGCGGGAACGGGTCCTTGAAGCTTAGCGTGGTGGTCATGGTCTGGGACTGCGGGGCCATGGGTGAAGCTGCAGCTTAAGCGGCCGCGCTCGCGCATCCGGTCTCTCGGGAGCAGCAGCGCGCAGTAGGACGAGGCCGACGCTTCGGCCCTGACCCTGACGGGCAAGGGGCGGTCGCGCCGGCGCGGGCAGGGTGCAGCCCGCATGGCTAGCATCGATCCATCCCAGCATCGCAGGAGGGCATCCGTGAGCAGCCCGGTCGCTTGGCACGAGGGAGAACTGCTGCTGCAGGCGCGCGCCGGCGTCGCGCAGCGCATGGAGGAAGCCGGCCGGCGGCTGCTGCGGGACCACATGCCGCAGCAGCATCGCGATTTCTTCGCCGAGCTGCCGCTGCTGTTCGCTGCGACGCTGGAGGCCGACGGCCAGCCGCGGGCCGCGCTGCTCGCCGGAGAACCGGGCTTCGCCTCCTCGCCCGATCCGCACTGCCTGCGCGTGGCCCCCGCGTGGAGCGAGGGCCTGCCCACGCCCCTGCAAGCCGGCGCGCCGATCGGCCTGCTCGGGCTGCAGGCGCATACGGGGCGCCGCAACCGGCTCAACGGCTGGGTCGAGGGGGTGCACGCCGGCGGCTTCGACGTGCGCGTCGGCCAGAGCTTCGGCAACTGTCCGCGGCACATCCATCCGCGCCTGGCCAGCTTCGCTGCGGCGCAGGACGGGGCCACCGTGTCGCAGCTGGCCCGCCTCGACGAACGGGCCCTGGCGATCCTCCGCGCCGCCGACACCTTCTTCATCGCGACGGCCCATCCCGACGCGGCCTCGGCGCGCGAGCCCTCGCAGGGCATCGACGTCTCGCATCGCGGCGGGCCGGCGGGCTTCGTGCAGGTGGCCGACGGCGCGACGCTGGTGGTGCCCGACATCCCTGGCAACGGCTTCTTCAACACGCTCGGCAACCTGCAGCTCGAGCCGCGCTGCGGCCTGCTGTTCCTCGACTTCGCGCGCGGAGACCGCCTGTGGCTCGCCGCGCGCGGCGAAGTGGCCTGGCAGGGGGAAGCGCGCCTGCTGGTGCTGCACGTGCAGTCGGCTTCCTTGGCAAGGGGAGGCCTGCCCTTGCAGTGGCGCGAAATGGCGGCTCCACCCTAAGGGCATCCCGCGGCCGCAAGCAGTGCGCCGCTACCATCGGCAGCTTTCCATCGCGTGGAGGTCACCGAGATGATGATGAGCAAGAACACGATCTGTCTCTGGTATGACGGCACGGCCCTGGAGGCCGCGCAGTTCTATGCCTCCACCTTTCCGGACAGCGCGGTGCATGCCGTGCATCGCGCGCCCGGCGACTACCCGTCCGGCAAGCAAGGCGACATCCTGACGGTGGAATTCACCGTGATGGGCATTCCCTGTCTCGGCCTCAACGGCGGCCCGGCCTTCAAGCACAGCGAGGCCTTCTCCTTCCAGGTCGCCACCGACGACCAGGCCGAGACCGACCGCCTCTGGAGCGCGATCGTCGACAACGGCGGCCAGGAAAGCGCCTGCGGCTGGTGCAAGGACAAGTGGGGCCTGTCCTGGCAGATCACGCCGCGCGCCCTCGTCGAAGCGATCGAGGATCCCGATCCTGCCGCGGCCCAGCGCGCGTTCCAGGCCATGATGGAGATGGGCAAGATCGACATCGCGAAGATCGAGAAGGCCCGGCGCGGCTGACGCGCGTTCCACATCCAGCTTGTTCCACTCACCTGCCCAAGACCGCATGCCCGAACTCACCACCCGCCTGACCCGCCGCCTCGACCTGCGCTGTCCCGTCGTCTCCGCGCCCATGGCCTTCGCGGCCGGCGGTGCGCTCGCCGCGGCGGTCACGCGCGCGGGCGGGCTCGGGCTGATCGGCGGCGGCTATGGCGATGCGGACTGGCTGGCGCAGCAGTTCACGCTGGCGCAGGGCGAGCGGGTCGGCGTCGGCTTCATCACCTGGTCGCTGGCCAGGACACCCTCGCTGCTCACCGCGGTGCTGCGCCACCGCCCCGCGGCCGTGATGCTGTCCTTCGGCGATCCGCGGCCCTTCGCCGAGGAGGTGCGCGCGGCCGGCGCGGCCTTGATCTGCCAGTGCCAGAGCCTGGCGCACGTGCGCGATGCCATCGCGGCGAAGGCCGACGTGATCGTGGCGCAGGGGACGGAGGCGGGCGGCCATGGCGCGCTGCGCGCCACCTTCACCCTGGTGCCCGAGGTGGCGGACGAACTCGCCGCGCACGCGCCCGAGACGCTGCTGCTCGCCGCCGGCGGCGTCGCCGATGGCCGCAGCCTGGCGGCGGCCCTGATGCTGGGCGCCGACGGCGTGCTGGTCGGCACGCGGCTGTGGGCCTCGCACGAGGCGCTGGTGAAGGAAGGCCACCAGCGCGCGCTGCTCGCCACCGACGGCGACGGCACGCTGCGCACGCGCATTCCCGACATCGTGCGCCAGCTGCCCTGGCCGGAAGGCTTCACTGCGCGCATCCGCCGCAATGCGTTCACCGCAAAGTGGCATGGCCGCGAGGCGGCGCTGGCCGAGGCAGCGGCCGTCGAGGGCCCGCGCTACCGCCAGGCCGCGGAAGCGGGCGACGCCGAGCAGACCGCCGTGTGGTTCGGCGAAGCCGCCGGCCTGATCCACGCCATCGAGCCGGCCGCGCAGATCATCGAGCGCATGGTCAGCCAGGCGCGGGAGCGGCTGGATAGCGCAGCTCGCCTTCGATGATGCGCGCGGGCGAGGTGTAGGGATGCACCGTGCCCGCTCCTGCGTCGACGAGGTGGATCACCTCCACGCCAAGGAAGCGCAGCACGTCGGAGATCAGTGCCCGGTGGCAGCGCCACCAGAGCAGCTCCGAGCACATGAGCGTGGTGCGCGCGCCCGCCGCGATGTGCAGCAGTTCCTCGAGGCCCTGGGCGAATTCCTCGCTCCAGGTGTACGCCGCATAGGCGCGGAATGACGGGTTGCGCCAGCCCTCCTGCGCGGGGCCGGATTCGCCCCGGCGCCGGCCGCCCAGCTGGGCGAGCCACGCATAGCCGATGCCCTTGGCCGCGAGCGTCCCGGCCAGGGCTTCGCTGCCGAACTGCGGGTGCCGGCGCGAGCCCGGGAAGCGGCGCACGTCCGCCACCAGCTCGATGCCGTGCGTTTCGAGCACGGACAGGAACTCCTCCGCGCTGCGGGTGGAATGGCCGATGGTCCAGATGGTGGCGGGCGGCGGCATGGCCGGTGGATGCAAAGAGTCCAAGATAGCAGTTGCCGTGCCGGCCGGGGCTGATTCGCCGGGTGGCTAATGCACAACTAAGATTGCGGTGCTAGTGTGCGCGGCGGGAGTGGCGAACATGCGAGTGCTGCTGGTCGAAGACGACGAGATGATCGGCCGGAGCCTGAAGGAAGCGCTGTCTTCGCAAGGCTGGTCGGTCGACTGGGTGAAGGACGGTCTGCTGGCGCAAAGCGCCTGGGCGGACGGGGACTACGCGTGCGTGCTGCTCGACCTGGGCCTGCCCAAGCGCGACGGCGTCGAGGTGCTGCGCCACGCGCGCGGGCGCGGCGACACCACGCCCGTGCTGGTGCTCACCGCCCGCGACGGCGTGGACGACCGCGTGGAGGGCCTGGACATCGGCGCCGACGACTACCTGGTCAAGCCCTATGAATTCCGCGAGTTGCTGGCGCGCATGCGCGCGGTGATCCGCCGCCGCGACGGCGCCGCGCATTCGGTGATCGGCAGCGACACCGTGCAGCTGGACCTGACCACGCGCGAGGTGATGGTGCAGGGCGAGCGCTCGCAGCTGTCGGCGCGCGAGTTCGCGCTGCTGCACGCGCTGCTGGAGCGCCCGGGCGCCATCCTCTCGCGCGAGCAGCTGGAGAATCGCATCTACGGCTGGGGCGAGGAGGTGAGCAGCAACGCGGTGGACGTCCTGATCCACGGCATGCGCCGCAAGCTCGGTCCGGAGGCGATCCGCAACGTGCGCGGGCTGGGGTGGCGCGTCACCGCTGCTGCCGCGTCGGGAGAAGCCGATGCCGGGAGAAGCGCATGAAGTGCAACGTCTTTCCTTCGGGGCGCCTGTGCTCGCTGCGGCGCGCGCTGCTGCTGTGGCTGGTGCCGCTGTTCCTGGCCGTGGGGGCGTGCGCCGCGACGACGGCCTACTGGTCCTACGCGCGCATGGTCGATGCCTTCATGGACGACCAGATGCAGCAGCTCGCCACCTCCGTCTCGGCCAACCAGGGCGTGCGCTCCGCGGCGCAGAGCGCCGAGCGCGTCCTGAAGCGGGGCGCCTACGTGGTCCAGGTCTACGGACCCGACGGGCACCTGCGCGCCGCTTCCTATCCGGAGCTGAAGCAGCCGCTGCTGCCCGAGGCCGGCTTCCACGACGTCGAGGCCGGCGGCACGCGCTGGCGCGTCTACACGCTGCCGGCCGGGGCCGACGGCGAGAGCGTGCAGGTGCTGCAAAGCGCCTCGTTCCGCGACAAGCTGGCGGCCGAACGCGCGGGGACTGCCGTCGCGCCGGTGCTGCTGCTGCTGCCCTTGTCGCTGCTGGTGCTGTGGGTGGTGGCGCGCGCGATGTCGACGGCGCTGGGCGACATCGCGCGCCAGGCGCTGCAGCAGGACGAGCACCACATCTCCGAGCTGTCGGTGGCCGGCGTGCCGCACGAGATCGCGCCGCTGGTGGTCTCGTTCAACAGCCTGCTGCGGCGCCTGCGCGAAGCCTTCGTGACGCAGCGCCGCTTCGTGCAGGACGCGGCGCACGAACTGCGCACGCCCATCGCCGCCATCGCGCTGCAGCTGGAGAACATGCGGCAGGACGTGAACTGCGTCGCGGCGGCCGGCCGCTACGGGCAGCTGGAAGCGGGCGTGCGCCGCGCCCAGCGGCTGGTGGAGCAGTTGCTGCGGCTGTCGCGCCAGGAGGCGGCGGGCGCGGACGGCGTCGCGATCGTGGACCTGCAGGCGCAGCTGCGCGAGAGCATCAACACGCTGATCGGCCTGGCCGACCAGCGCAACATCGACCTCGGCTTCGTCGGGCCGGCCGCGGCGGGCGGGCCGGTCACGCTGCGCTGCATTCCCGGCGACCTGCGCAGCCTGCTGGACAACCTGATCGAGAACGCGGTGCGCTACACGCCGCAGGGGGGCGTCGTCGACGTGCGGCTGCTGCACGAGGCGGGACGCATCGCAGTCGAAGTGGTGGACACGGGCCCGGGCATCCCGCAGGAGCTGCTGCCGCGGGTGTTCGACCGCTTCTTCCGCGTGCCGGGCACCAGCGTCGAAGGCAGCGGCCTGGGCCTCTCGATCGCGCAGGCGGCGGCGCAGCGCTGCGGCCTGTCGCTCACGCTGCGCAATCGCGGCGACCGCAGCGGCCTCGTCGCGCGCGTCGAGGCGCTCGCCTAATCCGCAGCTAAGAGAAAGCTCAGAGTCGCCTAAGGACCCTTTCCTACAGTACGTGCACGGTTGGCGCAGGCGAGAGAGAGCCGGAGCCGACCGGGAAACAAAACCCCACGTCACTGCACTGAAAGGTCCGATCATGAAGCGCTCCGTTGCTGCCTCCCTCCTGGTCCTTGCCGCCGCCGCCAGCGGCGCGGCTTTCGCCGACGACATCACCATCGATCCGCATCCCTTCGCTCCGACGCTGACGCGCGCCGAAGTGCAGGCGCAACTGCAGCAGTACAAGGCCGAGCGCGTGAATCCCTGGTCCACCAGCTACAACCCGCTCAGGCACTTCGCGAGCAGCCGCACGCGCGCCGACGTGACCGCGGAGTACCTGCAGTCGCGCGACGAGGTCGCGGCGCTGAACGGCGAGGACAGCGGCTCGAACTACCTGTCGGCCCGCGCGCGCAGCGTTGCCGCGCCGGTGCTGGCCGGCCAGCCCGTCAACGCCCAGTAAGTCCCCTCGCTCCCCGCGCAGGCCGCAAGACCTCACTTGCGCCATGCGCCTCCCGCGCGCCAGAATGCGCGCGCGGGAGGGCTCCCCCTTATGCGGAAGATCGCGCTGCTGCCCTTGTGCGCCGCCCTCGCGGCCTGCGCCGGCGTGCCCGTGAGCGGCGGCGGCAAGGAAGAAATCCTGCTCGCCGGCGCCGAGACCATCCGCATCCTCTGGAACCCCCGCCTCATCGACGAACGCAGCGTGCGCGCGCAGGCCGTCGCCTTCTGCAGCGGCCGCGGGGTGGACGAGATCGATGCGTCGCAAGTTGCCAGCGCCGTCGGCAGCCTGCAGGCCAAGACCTGGCAGTGCAGGCCGGCAGCCGGTTCCGGATCCGGCATGTAGCAGCCAGGAGCACCAGCATGAGCAACGAGTCTCCCCTCCCGCTCCGCCAGCGCATCGTGCAGGTGTGCCTGTTCCTCTTTGCCGCGATCGCGATCAGCGGCGGCACCTTGCAGATGGTGCTCGGCCAGCCGGAAACGACGCCACGCCTGGACAACGTGCATCGCTTCCTGGCCGGCGTGTACCTCTCCACCGGCTTCATCTTCTTCTGGGCTGCAGTCACGATCCGGCAGCAGGGCACGCTGGTGTACCTGCTGGCGCTGGGCGTGTTCCTGGCCGGCGTCGGCCGGCTCGTGTCGATCGCCCAGGTGGGCCTGCCGGAGCCGGCCGCCTTGTGGCTCGGCTACCTGATACCGGAACTGCTGCTGCCCATCGTGGTTGCGGTGGCGCACACCGGCGGCCTGCGCACCGTGCTGGCGCGGCCCGCCGGCCACTGACGACAGATTCTTCGCGGCCTCGTTGTGGCGCAGGCCACACATCTGCGCGCGCCTGTGCGCGTCGATCCGCGGCTGCGTGCGCACGGATCAGTACACTCGCGCTGCTGGCCACTCGGGCAGCCACCTGCGCAACTCAGGTGCCATTTCCGGAGAAGTACCACATGAACCGTATCGAACTCGTTGAAACCATCGCTGAAAAGCACGCCCTGTCGAAGGCCGAAGCCGGCCGCGTGCTGGACACGATCCTGGACGCCATCGTCGGCACCGTGAAGAAGGGCGGCAGCGTGTCGCTGGTCGGTTTCGGCTCGTTCAAGCAGGTCGCCCGCGCCGCGCGCACCGGCTTCAACCCGCAAGCGGGCACGAAGATCAAGATCGCCGCCGCCAAGGTGCCGAAGTTCACCGCCGGCTCCGCGTTCAAGGCCGCGGTGGACGCGAAGTTCGCCAAGCGCAAGGCCGAGAAGGCCGCTGCCGCGCCGAAGAAGGCCGCTCCCAAGAAGGCCGTGGCGAAGAAGCCGGTGGCGAAGAAGGCTGCCAAGCCCGCGCTGCGCAAGGCTGCCTGAGCCTGCAAGGCCCCGTACGAAAAGCCCGCGCTGGATCGGCGCGGGCTTTTTCTTTAGCATGCGCGCGCCATGCACGACTACTACGCCGCCCGCGCGCCCGAATACGACCGCATCTACCTGAAGCCGGAGCGCCAGGCCGACCTGCGCCGCATCGAGGCCTGGCTGCCCACGCTGTTCGCGGGCCGCTCGGTGCTGGAGATCGCGTGCGGCACGGGCTACTGGACGCGCTTCATCGCACCGGTGGCCACGCGCGTTCTGGCGATCGATGCCGCGCCCGAGACGCTGCAGATCGCGCGCGGGCGCGTGCCAGGCGGTGAGGTCGAGTTCGCGGCCGGCGATGCCTACGCGCTGGCTCCGCAGGCGCAGGGCTTCGAGGCCGCCTTCGCCGGCTTCTGGTTCTCGCACGTGCCGAAGAGCCGCATTCCCGCCTTCCTCGCCGGGCTGCACGCGGCACTCGTGCCCGGCGCCCGCGTCGTCTTCCTCGACAACCTCTACGTCGAAGGCAGCAGCACGCCGGTGAGCGAGCGCGATGCGGAAGGCAACACGTACCAGGTGCGCACCCTGCAGGACGGCTCCACGCACCGGGTCTTGAAGAACTTTCCCGACGAGGCCGAACTGCGCGCGGGGACGCAGGGCTTCGCGCGCGAGCTGCGCTATCACGCCTGGGAGTACTACTGGGCCCTGGAATATGTCGCGCAGGCGCGGGCTCCTTAGGGTTAGCATGCAATCGATCCGGCCCCTTGTTTGAGTATCGTTTTTGCTTTGGCCATCCCAGAGCAGGAACGTCCATGAAGAGGATTCTGAAAGTCGCCGCGGCAGCCCTGGCCGTGGCCCTCGTCGCCGCTGCGCCCGCCTGGGCCGGCAAGAAGACCGATACGCTCAACATGGCGTACGACCAGGCCCCCGAAAGCGTCGATCCGTACTTCAACAACGTGCGCATCGGCGTGATCCTGGGCGCCACCGTGTGGGACACGCTGCTCTATCGCGATCCCGTCACGCACGAATACAAGGGGCAGCTGGCCAGGAGCTGGAAGCAGGTCGACGACCGCACGCTCGAATTCGAACTGCGCCAGGGCGTCAAGTTCCACAACGGCGAAGACTTCGACGCCGACTCGGTGGTGTACACGCTCAACTATGTCGCCGACCCCGCCAACAAGGCCGTGACGCAGCAGAACGTGCAGTGGATCCAGCGCGTCGAGAAGGTCGACCGCTACAAGGTGCGCGTGATCAGCAAGGAGCCGTTCCCGGCCGCCAAGGACTACCTGGCCACCACGCTGGCGATCCATCCGGCCAAGTACTACAAGGAAGTCGGCCCCAAGGGCATGAACGCCAAGCCGGTCGGCTCCGGCCCCTACAAGGTGGTGGAGCACGTGCCGGGCAAGTCGATCACGCTGGAGAAGTTCGACGGCTACTTCAAGGAGTCGCCGCGCACGCAGCCGAAGATCGGCAAGGTGCGCATCCGCTTCATCCCCGACCGCCAGACGCAGATGGCCGAAGTGCTCTCCGGCGGCGAGGACTTCATCATGCACGTGCCGAAGGACCAGGCCGAGAAGCTGCAGACCGTGCCGCACCTGCAGGTGGTGAGCGGCAACACGATGCGCATCGTGTTCCTGCAGATGAACACGCTCGACGGCGGCCCCGCGCCGCAGTTGAAGGACCCGCGCGTGCGCAAGGCGATCGCGCATGCGATCGACCGCGAGGCGATCCTCAAGAACATCGTGGGCGGCGGCGGCGAGATCCTGCAGACGATCTGCACGCCCTCGCAGGTGGGCTGCACGCACGAGGGCGCGCCGGTCTACAAGTACGACCCTGCGCTGGCGAAAAAGCTGCTGGCGGAGGCCGGCTACCCGAACGGCTTCGAGCTCGACATCCACGCCTACCGCGAGCGCAACCAGACCGAGGCGATCATCAACTACCTGCAGGCGGTGGGCATCAAGGCGAAGCTGAACTTCATGCAGTACGCCGCCATGCGCGACCAGGTGCGCGGCAACAAGACGGCCCTGGTGCACCAGACCTGGGGCTCCAACCTGGTGAACGACACCTCGGCCTCCACGCCCGTCTACTACGGCGGCGGCGCCGACGACGTGACGCGCAACCCGCAGGTGTCGGAGCTGCTGAACAAGGGTGACCACACCGTGGACCTCAAGGCGCGCACCGACTACTACAAGAAGGCGCTCAACCTGATCGCCGAGAACGCCTACTCGGTGCCGCTGTGGTCGCTGCCGGTGTACTACGTGGCCACCAAGGAAGTGAACTTCCGTCCCTACTCCGACGAACTCCCCCGCTTCTGGGAGATGAGCTGGAAGTAATGCCGGAAAGCGGCCGATGCTGCCCTTCATCGCCAGGCGCCTCGGCCTCGCCGTCCTCGTCGCGCTGACCGTCTCCTTCCTCGCCTACCTGCTGGTGTTCGTCTCGGGCGACCCGGCGGTGGCGCTGGCGGGCGAGGGCGCGCGGGCGGCGGACATCGAGATGGTGCGCAAGACCTACGGCTTCGACCGTCCCATCCCGGTGCAGTACGCCGACTGGCTCGGCAAGCTGCTGCGCGGCGATCTCGGCACCTCGGTGTACTTCAAGACCGAGGTCGCGCCGCTGGTGGCCGACAAGCTGAAGACGACCATGGTGCTCGGCGCCGCGGCGCTCGCGGTAGCGCTCGCGATCTCGGTGCCGCTGGGCGTGCTGGCCGCGATCTGGCGCCACGGCTGGATCGACCGCCTGTGCCTCGGGGTCGCGGTGCTCGGGCAGGCGCTGCCCAACTTCTTCTTCGCGCTGCTGCTGATCATGCTGTTCTCGATCACGTGGCGCGTGCTGCCGGTCTCGGGCAGCGGCACCTGGCAGCACTTCGTGATGCCGGCGCTGGCGCTCGGCTACTACGCGGCGCCGGCCTTCATGCGCCTGATCCGCGCCGGCATGATCGAGGTGCTGGATGCCGACTACATCCGCACCGCCCGCGCCAAGGGCCTGCCGCCGACGACCGTGATCTTCAAGCACGCGCTGCGCAACGCGATCGTGCCGGTGGTGGCACTCGCCGCGGTGCAGCTCGGCTTCCTGCTCGGGGGCTCGGTGGTGGTGGAGACGATCTTCGCGCTCGACGGCCTGGGCTACCTCGCCTACCAGAGCATCAGCAACAAGGATTTCCCGGTGATGCAGGTGATCGTGCTGCTGCTGTCGGTGATCTACGTGGTGCTGACGCTGGCGGCCGACGTGGCCAACGCGTGGCTCGATCCGCGCATCCGGGTGGCGTGATGTCGGCGCAGCTGCCCGCCCTGGCCGAACTGGCCGCCATCGAGATCGCGCCGGCCCCGCCTTCGGGGCTGCGACGGCTGCTGGCCAGCAAGGCGCTCGTGGCCGGCGGCGGCATCCTGCTGGCCATCGTGCTGCTCGCGATTTTCGCGCCGCTGTTCGCGCCCTACGATCCCTATGTGCAGGACCTCGCCAACCGCACGGTGCCGCCGGTCTGGTATGCCCAAGGCACGTGGGCGCACCCGCTGGGCACCGACCAGCTCGGGCGCGACTACCTCTCGCGCCTGATCTACGGCGCCCGCATCTCGCTGCTGATCGGCGCCAGCGTCGCCGTGATCTCCGGCCTGATCGGCACCACGCTGGGATTGCTGGCCGGCTACTTCGGCGGCCGCATGGACATGCTGGTGTCCTTCGTCGTCACGACGCGCCTCGCGATGCCCGTGATCCTGGTGGCGCTGGCCACCGTCGCACTGGTCGGCGGCTCGCTGTGGGTGGTGATCCTGGTGCTGGGGCTGCTGAAATGGGACCGCTTCGCCGTGGTGATGCGCAGCGCGACGCAGCAGGTGCGCTCGCTCGAATACGTGGCGGCGGCGCAGGCCGCGGGGGCCTCGACGGCGCGCATCATCGCCGGCGAGGTGCTGCCCAACGTGCTGCCGCACCTGATCGTGGTGGCCTCGCTGGAAGCGGCGAGCGCGATCCTGCTCGAAGCCTCGCTGTCCTTCCTGGGCCTGGGGGTGCAGCCGCCGCTGCCCTCGTGGGGCCTGATGATCTCGGAAGCCAAGGCCTACATGTTCTTCTCCTTCTGGCTGATCGCGATCCCCGGCGCCGCGCTGGCGCTGCTGATCTTCGCGATCAATCTCGCCGGCGACGGCCTGCACCAGGTGTTCATGCCCCATGAGCGCAGTTGAATCGCCCGTGGTGCTGGACGTGCGCGGGCTGCACGTGGACATCCGAGGCGCCTCCGGCCTGGTGCATCCGGTGCGCGACGTGTCCTTCCAGGTGCGCCGCGGCGAGACGCTGTGCATCGTGGGCGAATCGGGCTGCGGCAAGTCCATGACGTCGCTCGCCATCATGGGCCTGCTGCCGCGCGCGGCACAGCGGCGCGCGCAGGCGATGGATTTCCTCGGCGAGGACCTGATGCGCGTCGGCCCCCGCCGCGCCAACGCGCTGCGCGGCGACCGCATGGCGATGGTGTTCCAGGAGCCGATGACGGCGCTCAATCCGGCCTACACGATCGGCGAGCAATTGATCGAGCACTACCGCCACCACCGCGGCACCAGCGCCGCGCAGGCGCGCGAGCGCGCGGTCGAACTGCTGCACAAGGTGGGCATCGCCTCGGCGGCCGAGCGCCTGCGGCAGTATCCGCACCAGCTCTCCGGCGGCCTGCGCCAGCGCGTGATGATCGCGATGGCCCTGATGTGCGCGCCGGAGCTGCTAATCGCCGACGAGCCGAGCACGGCGCTGGACGTCACCATCCAGGCGCAGATCCTGCGCCTGCTGGCGGACCTGCAGAAGGAACTCGGGATCGCGATGGTGCTGATCACGCACGACCTCGGCGTGGTGGCGCGCATCGCCGACCGCGTGGCGGTGATGTACGCGGGCCAGATCGTCGAGGAGGGCACGGCGGCCGAGATCTTCGCCCATGCGCGCCATCCCTACACGCGCGGGCTGCTGGCCTGCATTCCCGTGCCGGGCCGCACCGCGCCGGGCAGCCGCCTCGGCAGCATCCCCGGCGTGGTGCCTTCGCTGGCCGGCGAGCTGCGCGGCTGCGCCTTCCGCGAGCGCTGCCCGCAGGCGCAGTCGGCCTGCCTGCAGCCGATCGCCCTGCGCGACGCCGGCGCGGGACGGCGCTGGCGCTGCGTGGTCGAAACCGAGGAGGCCACGGCATGAACGCGCTGCTGCGTGCCCAAGGCCTGCAACGCACGTTCAGCGTGAGCGCGGGGCCGTTCCGGCCACGGCAACTGCTGCATGCCGTCAACGGCGTCGACTTCGGCGTGGAACGCGGCGGCGTGCTGGGCATCGTGGGCGAATCCGGCTGCGGCAAGTCGACGCTTGCGCGCATGCTGCTCGGGCTGACGCCGCCCACCGCCGGCAGCATCTTCCTCGACGGCCAGGACATCGCGCGGCTGGACCGGCGCGCCGTCGCGCGGCGCATCCAGCCGGTGTTCCAGGATCCGTATTCCTCGCTCAACCCGCGCCGCACCGTGGCTTCCATCGTGGCCTTCCCGCTGGAGGTGCACGAGATCGGGACCAAGGCGCAGCGGCGCGCGCAGGCGCTCGAGATATTGGAGCGGGTAGGCCTGCCGGCCCGCTACGCGGACCTCACGCCGGGGCAGCTCTCGGGCGGCCAGCGCCAGCGGGTGGCGATCGCACGCGCCTTGGTGATGAAGCCCGAGATCGTGGTCTGCGACGAGCCGACCTCCGCGCTCGATGTTTCCGTGCAGGCGCAGATCCTCAACCTCCTGCTGGACCTGCGCGAGGCGTTCGACCTGACGTATGTCTTCATCAGCCACAACCTCGCGGTGGTGGAACACATCGCGACCCAGGTCGCGGTGATGTACCTCGGCCGGGTGGTCGAATTCGCCGACACGCGCACGCTGTTCGCGCAGCCACGCCATCCCTACACGCAGGCGCTGCTCGCCTCGGTGCTGACGCCCGACCCGGGGCGGGGCATTCCCGACACCGGGCTCGGCCTCGCGTTTCCCGACCCGCTCCATCCTCCGGCCGGCTGCGCCTTCCACCCGCGCTGCCCGCACTGCTTCGCCGGCTGCGACAGCGCCCAGCCGGTGCTGGTCGACACCGGGGCGGCGCGGGTCGCCTGCCACTTGTTCCCTTCCCAGGAAGCCCTCCGATGAAAAGCCGTGATGCCGCCCTCGAGCGCGCCCGCAGCAGCTTCGACCGCGGCGAGTTCCGCGCCACCCTGGAGCGCCGCGTCGCGTTGCCGACCGAAAGCCAGAACCCCGAACGTGGCCCGGTGCTGCGCCAGTACCTCGAGCAGGAGATCGGGCCGTCCTTCACGTCCATGGGCTTCGCCTGCCGCATCCTGGAACATCCGAAGGCGAAGGCGCCCTTCCTGCTGGCCGAACGCATCGAGTCGCCCGCTGCGCCCACCGTGTTCGGCTACGGCCACGGCGACGTGATCCGCGGGCTGGAACGCGAATGGCACGAGGGCCTGTCGCCCTGGGCCCTGACCGAGCGCGACGGCCGCTGGTACGGCCGCGGCATCGCCGACAACAAGGGCCAGCACACCGTCAACATGGAGGCGATGCGGCACGTGATCGCCACCCGCGGGGCCCTCGGCTTCAACGCGAAGTTCCTGGTGGAGATGGGCGAGGAGACCGGCTCGCCGGGGCTGCGCGAGCTGTGCGCCGAGCAGCGCGATGCGCTGGCGGCCGACCTGCTGGTCGCCTCCGACGGGCCGCGGCTGCGCGCCGAGCGGCCCACCGTGTTCCTCGGTTCGCGCGGCAGCATGAACTTCGACCTCACGATCGAGGCGCGCGCCGGCGGCCACCATTCGGGCAACTGGGGCGGGCTGATCTCCAATCCCGGCATCCAGCTCGCGCATGCCCTCGCCAGCATCACCTCGCCCACCGGCCAGATCCGCATCCCCGAGTGGGTGCCGGCGGAGCTGCCCGCGTCGGTGCGGCGCGTGCTGGCCGACTGCGAGGTCGACGGCGGCGAGGACGGGCCGCAGATCGAGCCGTGGTGGGGCGAGCCGGGGCTGACGCCGGCCGAGCGCGTCTACGGCTGGTGCAGCTTCGAGGTGCTGGCGTTCAAGACCGGCAATCCGGAGACGCCGGTGAACGCGATCCCGCCGCGTGCGTGGGCGCGCTGCCAGCTGCGCTTCGTGGTCGGGGTCGATCCCGAGCAGATCCTGCCGGCGCTGCGGCGCCACCTGGACCGGCACGGCTTCGGCATGGTGCAGATCGCCACCACGCGGGAGACCTACTTCCACGCCACCCGCATCGACCCGGACGATGCCTGGGTCCAATGGGCCGTGGCTTCGCTGGCGCGCACCACGGGCAAGAAGCCCGCGGTGCTGCCGAACCTGGGTGGGTCGCTGCCGAACGACATCTTCACCGATGTGCTGGGGCTGCGCACGATCTGGGTCCCGCACTCCTACGCCGGCTGCTCGCAGCACGCGCCCAACGAGCACCTGCCGCCGGCGCTGCTGCGCGAGGGGCTGGAGGCGATGACGGGGTTGTATTGGGATCTCGGGTCGGGGGACACGCCAGCGGCGCGCTGACGGCCGGATCAGCCCGGAACTGTCCGTCTCACTCCATGTCCCCCGGCACTGGCTGAAGCCAGTGCCTCCGCCTTTACTTCCGGAGACGGACAGTCCCGGGCTGATCCTGCAGCGTGCGGGTCCGAGGAGCCGCTGCCTCCGGGCCCATCCCCGCATCGACTAGCATCTCCCCGATGCAGTACACCGTCGCCGTTCGCACCCTGTGCGAGTTCACCGCCAAGCGGGGCGACCTGGACCTGCGGTTCACGCCGACGCCGAGCGCGCAGGAGGGCATCGCCGGCCACCAGCTGGTGGCCGGCCGGCGCGGGCCGGGCTACGAGACGGAAATCGCCCTGCGCGGGGAGTTCGGCGCGCTGGCCGTGCGCGGCCGCGCCGACGGCTACGACCCCGCACTGCAGCGGCTGGAGGAGATCAAGACCCATCGCGGCGACCTGGCCCGCCAGCGCCCCAACCAGCGCGCCCTGCACTGGGCCCAGGCCAAGGTCTACGGCTGGCTGTTCTGCCAGGCGCGTGGGCTGGGCGCGGTCAACCTGGCGCTGGTCTATTTCGACCTGGGGACGCAGCAGGAGACGGTGTTCGTCGAAACGCATTCGGCCGAAGGGCTGCGCGCCTTCTTCGAAGCCTGCTGCGCCGACTTCCTGACCTGGGCGCAGCAGGAACTCGCACACCGCAGCGAGCGCGACCGCTTCCTCTCTGAACTCGCGTTCCCGCATCCCGCCTTCCGCACCGGCCAGCGCGAACTGGCCGAAGCGGTCTACAAGGGGGCGGCCAGCGGCCGTTGCGTGCTGGCCCAAGCGCCCACCGGCATCGGCAAGACGGTCGGCACCTTGTTCTCGATGCTGAAGGCGGTGGCGCCGCACGGGCTCGACAA
>NZ_DASSVG010000254.1:0-3473 GCF_035706265.1 Ramlibacter sp.
AACCCTTTCCACTTTGGCACCTCAGATGCCGTAGAGGAAGGGGGCGTCCATCCCATTAGCCTACGCGATGCGGGGCAAGGTCAAGGTCGCTTCGAGGCCGCGCGGGCTGCGGTTGCGCAGGGCGATGTCGCCGCCGTGCAGGCGCGCGATGTTGCGCGCGATCGCGAGGCCGAGGCCGGTGCCGCCGGTGGCGCGGCTGCGCGAGGCCTCGAGGCGGTAGAAGGGCTCGAAGACCTTTTCGCGCTCTTTCTCCGGGATGCCGGGGCCGTCGTCGAGCACGCGGATCACCAGGGCCTGCGGCGTGTCTTCGACGCGCAGCGTCGCGCGCTCGGCGTAGGTGACCGCGTTGTCGACCAGGTTGGCCAGGCAGCGCCGCAGCAGCGAGACCTGCGCGGGGTAGGCGGCGCGGGCCTGCCCCTCGAGGCGCACCTCGCGGCCCATGGCCTCGTTGTCGGATTGCAGGCTCTCCAGCAGCGCGTTGACGTCGACCTCCTGCCGCGCCTCGCCGCTGCCCATGCCGCGCATGAACTCCAGCGTCTGCGTGACCATGGTTTCCATCTCCTTCAGGTCGGCCTCGAAGCGCTGGCGCAGCTCCTCGTCTTCCAGCAGGTCGGTGCGCAGGCGCATGCGCGTGATGGGCGTCTTCAGGTCGTGCGACATGGCGGCGAAGATGCGCGTGCGGTCCTCGATGAAGCGCACCAGGCGCTGCTGCATGCTGTTGAAGGCGAGGGCGGCGCGGCGGATCTCGGTCGGCCCGTCTTCGGCCAGCGGCGGCCGGTGGATGTCGCGGCCGAGCGCGTCGGCGGCCTCGGCCAGCACGTGCAGCGGCCGCGTCACCCAGCGCACCGCGACATAGGAGAGCCCGAGCACGGCGAGCAGCAGGACGGCCAGCGCGAGGGCCAGCCGCCACGGCGGCGTCTGCGAAGCCGGCCGCAGCTGCGTGTCGAAGCGTGCCCAGCTGCCGTCGCGCAACTGCACCTGGGTGCGCAGCGCCGGCCCGGGCGCACCGGGCCTGCCCCCCATCATCATCCTGTGGTGGTGGCCGGGCCCGAAGTCCGGGCCGCCGGCCCACGGGGCGCCGGCCTCGACGCGCACCTCGCGCTCGCCGCCGAGAGAGGCGCGCAGGAAGGCCGTGAACACCAGCGCGCGCGGCGCCTCCGCGCTTTCCGCGGGCGTGGCGGCCGGCTGCAGGGTCAGCACCAGCGGGGGCACGTTCAGCACCGAGGCGATGCGCGCGCGCTCGGCGGGCCCGAGCGAATCGAGCAGCTTCACGACGTCCGCGATGCGCTGCGCCTGCTGCATGCCGCCGGCGGCGACGAGCAGGCGGTCGCGCTCGGCCAGGTTGATCGCGGCGCTGAGCAGCTGCGCCACCAGCAGTCCCCCGGCCAGCACCAGCAGCAGGCGGCCGAAGAGCGATCGCGGCAGCCAGCGCTTCATGCGCCTTCCTGCTGCACCGGCACCGTCAGCACGTAGCCTTCGCCGCGCACGGTCTTGATCATCACGGCGTCGTCCGCGTGGTCGCCCAGGCGCCGGCGCAGGCGGCTCACCTGCACGTCGATGCTGCGGTCCAGGGCCTCGGCCTCGCGGCCTTGCGTCAGTTCCACCAGCTGGTCGCGCGTGAGCACGCGGTTCGGGTGGGCGACGAAGATGCGCAGCAGCCGGTACTCGGCGCCGCCGATGGGCGTGACGATGCCCTGGGGCGAAACCAGGTGGCGATGCACCGTGTCGAGCGTCCAGCCGCCGAAGCGGATGCTGCGCTGCTCCTCCGGCTGCAGGTTGCGCGGCAGGCTGCGCGCGCGCCGCAGGATCACCTTGATGCGCGCCAGCAGCTCGCGCGCGCTGAACGGCTTGGGCACGTAGTCGTCGGCGCCCAGCTCGAGGCCGACCACGCGGTCCATCTCCTCGCCGCGCGCCGTCAGCATCACGATGGGGATGTCGGAATGCGCGCGCAGCTCGCGGCACAGGGTGAAGCCGTCGTCGCCGGGCAGCATCACGTCCAGCACCACCAGGTCGAAGGCGCCGCGGTCCAGCGCCTGGCGCATGGCGCGCCCATCGGCGACGGCCGTCGCGCGCAGGCCGTTCTTCTCCAGGTACCGCTGCAGCAGCGTGCGGATCTCGGCGTCGTCGTCGACGATCAGGATGTGGTCGCTGCGCTCCATGGCCGTATTACAGCCCGTTCGTCCGCCGCTGCGTATCACACCATGTCAAACAACGGCGTTGTCGCAGAGCGCGACAAAACGGCCGAGCCTTGACACGCGCGGCGCGCCTTCCTGCGCTTGAATGAAAGGGCACGGAAAGGAGTCGATCATGAAGACCAGAACCAGCCTCTTTGCAGCCGCCGCGGTGGCGGCGTCCCTGGCGCTCGCGGGTGCCGCCTTCGGCCACCCCGGCTTCGGCGGCGGCCCGGGTTACGGGCCCGGCTACGGCTACGGGCCCGGCATGGGCATGGGCATGGGGATGATGGGGCACGGCATGGGCATGGGGCCCATGGGCATGGGGCACGGCCCCGGCATGATGGGCCTGGCCGGCGCGGACGTGGATGCCATCCTGGCCGCCCGCCTGGCGGCGCTGAAGGAGCGGCTGAAGATCACGCCGGCCCAGGAGGGCGCCTGGAAGGCCTACGAAAGCGCCGTCACGCAGCACGCGAAGGCCATGCAGTCCGGCCACGAGGCGCAGGACAAGGCGCTGGCGGACCTGGACGCGGTGCTCACGCCCGAGCAGCAGTCGCGCGTGGTCGGCGGCTGGGGCCCGCTCGGCTACGGTCGCCGCTGAGGCCTGGGAGGGCTACTGCTTGCGCAGCACGAAGGCGTGCGTCTGCGGATCGCGCTCGGCCTTCCAGGTGCCGCGGATCTCGCGCCCGCAGGAGCCCTCCACCACCTCGCCCAGCCAGGTCGCGGCGATGTGCACGCCGTCGGCGGATTCCTCCAGCGTGAAGTCGCCGTCCTCCACGTCGCCGGCGAGCGGGCGGCGCTCGCCGTTGCGGTTGATGGTGCCGCTCACGCTTTCCGCGTAGACGGTGTGCTTTTCCAGCAGCAGGGTGCCGACATGGCCCTGGCCCTGGAACTCGGCGCGCCAGAGGCCGTAGAGGTGGCGCGCGGCGACTTCGCTGGAGTGCGGGCAGTCCTGCCCTTGCGCGAAAGTAGGCGCCGTGCAGGCGAGCAGCAGGAGAGCTAGCACCTTCATGCCGCGCGCGCCGTGGCCGCTGCGGCAGCGGCGGCCGCCTCCGCGCTCTTCTTCGCGAACTCGGCCCGCAAGGCCTTGAGCTTTTCGCGCGGGTCTTCCTTCACCGTGGCCTTGTCCAGCGCCATTTCGGCGATGAAGCGGCTCGGTTGCGCCGCGATCATCTCGCGGCCCTTCTTGCGCTTCTTGCTCCAGCTCACCACCAGCGAGCGCTGGGCGCGCGTGATGCCCACGTACATCAGGCGGCGCTCCTCCTGCAGGCGCGCCGCGAAGGCTTCGCTCGCCACGCCGCC
>NZ_DASSVG010000255.1:0-3168 GCF_035706265.1 Ramlibacter sp.
AGCGGTAGTCGATTTCGCCGGTGCCGGGTTCGGTGCGCGAGGGTGGCGAAGCGAACTGGATGTGACCAATCTTCGCCCAGTGCCGGCGCAGCTTGGCGATGAGGTCGCCCTCCTCCACCTGCACGTGGTAGCAGTCGAACATGATGCGCAGCGATCCGAGCCCCATTCGGTCGATTATGTCGGCCGCGCGCTCCACGCTGTTCAGGATGTAGCCTGGGCGATCGCGGCTGTTCAGCGGCTCGATGAGCAGGGGGACGCCGGTGCCTTCCGCGCGCCGCACGGCCGCCTCGAGGTTGGCGAGATAGGTGCGCCAAGCTTCCGCCTTCGGGATGCTGCCCGCCAGCCCGCCCATCACGTGTACGGCGCACCGATCAAAGGCGACCGCGTATTCCAGCGCCTGGCCGACGCTGGCGAGGAACTCCTGCTCGCGTCCTGGCAACGCGGCCAGGCCCCAGTCCGCCGCGCCGCCATGCGCAGTGTTGATGCCCACCATCGCAAGCCCGTTCTCGCGCAGCAGCTGCGCAACTTCGCTCGCGGCATGCTCGTAGGGAAACCAGCATTCGACCGCGTCGAAGCCTGCCCTGCGCGCCGCCGCGAAGCGGGCCTTGAACGGCAGCTCCTGGAACAGGATGGAGAGATTGGCGGAAAACCTGGGCATGGCGTTCAGGCGGTGGCGGGGTCGGCGCGGAACAGGCGCGCGTCCATCCGCTTCAGGTTAGGGCTGACCGCGATTTCGAAGGCGATCGCGGACTTCACCGCGTCGATCTCCACGCCCGGTGCAATCTCGATGAGCTCCAGACCGCTCGCGGTCAGGCGGAACACGGCACGCTCCGTGATGTACATGACGACCTGGCCCTTGCGCACCGCCGTCGGGCCGTGAAAATTCACCTGCTTGATCTTCGGCAGAAATTTGCGGTGCCGGCCGTCGCGGGCGATCTCCAGCCGCACTTCCGGCTCCTGCACGATGCGGATGTCGGACTGCCCCGCCGTCAGTTCACCGCAGAACAGGACCTTCTTCGCGCGGTGCGAGATGTCCACGAAGCCGCCGGGGCCGCGCAGGTTGCCCTGGAAGTCGCCCACGTTGACGCTGCCGTCGGCCCGGATCTCGGCGAAGCCGAGGCCGGCCACGTCCAACCCTCCGCCGTGATAGAAGTCGAAGACCTCCATCGAATCCAGGATGCAGTCCGGGTTGAAGTGGGCGCCGAAGGCGCCCGTCTTCTTGGGCGAGCCCAGGGCCGGCATTCCGCCGAGGCCGCCGTGCTCGGTGCTGAAGTGGAAGGGACCTTCGAGGTCCTCCTCCTGCACGATTGCAGGAATGCCCGAGGCCATGCCCACGCCCAGGTTGATCACGTCGCCTGGCTGCAGCTCCATCGTGGCGCGCCGCGCGACGATCTTGCGCACGTCCAGCGGCAGCGGCTCCAGCTTCGGGTTCTCGGTGCGCAGTTGGCCTGTGAGCGTCGGATCGTGGCCGCCCAGCTGGGTCTGGATCGCGTCGGGGTCCACAACCACGTGGTCCACCCAGATGCCCGGCACCGCGACCATGCGCGGGTTGATCGAGCCGCCCAGCACCTTGTGCTTCACCACCGCGATGACGATGCCACCGGAGTTGCGCGCGGCCATCGCCTGGTACTTGATGCCGACGTCGACCGGCTCACCTTCCATCGAGATGTTGCCGGCCGGATCCGCCGAAGTGCCGCGGATGATCGCGACGTGCACGGGGAAGGTCCGGTAGAACAGGTACGGCTTGCCATCCAGTTCCATGCGCCGCACCAAGTCGGAGGGCGGCGTCGCGTCGTTCACCTCGGTTCTGCCCGCTCCCTCGGCCTCGGGATCCGCATAGGTGTTCATGCCGACCTCGGTGAAGAAGCCGGGCGAGCCGGTGGCCTGCTCGCGCAGTACCTTGAAGAGGCAACCCATGGGGAAGGAGTACGCTTCCATCTTCCCGCTGCTCGCCAACTCCGCGAAGCGCGGCGAGTCACGGTGGCTGAAGGTGGCGGTGATCACCCGCTTGACCATCCCCTCGTGGGCGAGGTGCTCCACGCCGGTCTTCGGCTCGGACTTCCAGCCCTGCCGGTTGGGCAGGAACATGGTCAGGTCCCTCGGCGCGGCCTCCGCTTCAAAGCGCTCGCCGAGCGCCTTCAGCACCGCTTCCGGAACCGCCATGGAGACCATGCCGCCCACCACCACGGTGGCGCCGGACGGCACGGTCGCGGCCGCTTCCGCGGCCGTGATGAACTTGCTTGCTCGCACTGTGGCTATCGATCCTTATTCGACCTTGGCGCCGGAGATCTGGACGACCTTGCCGAGGTCCACGATTTCCTTGCTGATGAAGGAGGCGAATTCGTCCGGCGTGCCGTTCATGGGCACCGCGCCAAGATCGGCCAGCTTGCGGCGTGTCTCCGGCTCCGCCAGGATGGACTTCATGGCGGTGTTGATCTTCGTCACCGCTTCCTGCGGGGTGCCGCGCGGCGCCACCAGCCCGATCCAGATCCGGATCTCGTAGCCGGGAATGAACTCCGCTATAGCCGGGATGTTCGGGTACCGCGGGCTGCGCGCCTGCGTCGTCACGCCCAGCGCGCGCACCTTGCCACCGTCGATGAGCGACGCCACTTCCGAGATGCCGCCGAAGTAGGCCTGCACGCGGTTGCCCATGACGTCCACCAGCGCCGCGCTGCCTTGCTTGTAGGGGACGTGCACCATCTTGCCCTTGGCCATGCTGTTGAACAGTGCGCCGGCCAGATGCTGCGAGGTGCCGCTCCCGCCGGAGCCGTAGTTGATCTCGGGATTGCCGCTCCGGGCCAGGGCGATGAACTCGCGCATGTCCCTCGCGGGCAGGTCGTTGTTGACCACCAGCATGTTGGGCACGGTGGCCACCGGGCTCACCGCCACGAAGTCCTTCTCCAGGTTGTACGTGAGGTTCTTGTACAAGCTCGGATTGGTCGCATGCGTGTTGGAGATCATCAGCAGCGTGTACCCGTCGGCCGGCTGCTTGGCTGCATGAGCGGCGCCAATGTTGGCGGCGGCGCCGCCGCGGTTCTCCACCACCACCGGCTGCCCGAAGGAATCGCGCAGGCGGTCCGCCACCATGCGCGCGATGATGTCCGTGTTGCCACCGGAGGAGAAGGGCACCACCAGCGTGATCGGGCGATTGGGCCAGTTCTGGGCCAA
>NZ_DASSVG010000256.1:0-6449 GCF_035706265.1 Ramlibacter sp.
CTGATGATCATCCCCGTGGGCGCCCCCTCGTTCCGCGAGGCGCTGCGCTACGGCGCCGAGGTGTTCCACGCGCTCAAGAAGATCATCCACGACAAGGGCATGAGCGTGGCCGTCGGCGACGAAGGCGGCTTCGCTCCCAACGTGGAGAACCACGAGGCCGCGATCCAGATGATCCTGCAGGCCATCGAGCGCGCCGGCTACAAGCCCGGCGAGCAGGTCGCCCTGGGCCTGGACTGCGCCTCCAGCGAGTTCTACAAGGAAGGCGAGAACCTGTACGACCTCTCGGGCTCCGAAGGCGAGCAGCTCTCGCCCGAGCAGTGGGTCAGCACGCTCGAATCCTGGGTCGGCAAGTACCCGATCATCAGCATCGAGGACGGCATGGCCGAAGGCGACTGGGACGGCTGGAAGCTGCTGACCGGGCGCCTCGGCCGACGGGTGCAGCTGGTGGGCGACGACCTGTTCGTCACCAACACCAGGATCCTGAAGGAAGGCATCGAGAAGGGCATCGCCAACTCGATCCTGATCAAGATCAACCAGATCGGCACGCTCAGCGAGACCTTCGCCGCCATCGAGATGGCCAAGCGCGCCAACTACACCGCGGTGATCTCGCACCGCTCGGGCGAGACGGAGGATTCCACCATCGCCGACATCGCGGTGGGCACCAACGCCGGCCAGATCAAGACGGGCTCGCTCTCGCGCTCGGACCGCATGGCCAAGTACAACCAGCTGCTGCGCATCGAGGAGGACCTGGGCGAGATCGCCCAGTACCCGGGCCGCGCGGCCTTCTACAACCTCCGGTGAGCGCCCGCGTCGTCGCCGCGCTGCTCGTCGGCCTGCTGGCCGTCGTGCAGGCCCAGCTCTGGCTGGGCCGCGGCAGCGTCGGGGACGTCGCCCAGATGCGCCAGAAGCTGGAGCAGCAGAAGGCGCGCAACGCCGCCGCCCAGCAGGCCAACGCGCAGCTCGCCGCCGAAGTGCGCGACCTGCAGGAGGGCCTGGAGATGGTGGAGGAGAAGGCCCGCGCCGAACTGGGCATGGTGCGGCCCAACGAGATCCTGGTCCAGATCGCGAAGTGACGGCCCCCGCCGTCCCCGCGCCGGCGGGGACCCCGAAGCGCATCGCCCTGCTCGGTGCCGAAAGCACCGGCAAGAGCACCCTCGCCCACGCCCTCGCCGCGCACCTGCAAGAGCGCGGCCTCGAGGCCATCGCCGTGCCCGAGACCTTGCGCGAATGGTGCGAACGCGCCGGCCGCGCGCCCCGTCCCGAAGAACAGCTCGCCATCGCCGAGGAGCACGAACGCCGAGTCGATGCCGCCGCCGCGCGCGCTGACTTCGTCGTCGCCGACACCAGCGCGCTGCTGGTCGCCATCTACGCCGGCATGCTGTACGAGGACGGCGCGCTCTACCGCTTCGCGATCGAACGGCAGCGCCGCTACGACGCGACGCTCGTCACCGGCCTCGACCTGCCCTGGAGGCCGGACGGATTGCAGCGCGAGGCGGGCTCGCGCGAAGCCGTGGACGCCCTCGTGCGCGAGCACCTGCGGCGCAACGGCATCGGTTTCCAGGTGGTCTACGGCGCCGGGGAACAGCGCCTGCATGGCGCCGTGCGGGCCCTGTCGACAGCGGGCGTGCTGCCGCCTTCACTGCGCGCAGGCGAAGAGGCGGAAGGCACCGGTGCGGCCGGCTGGGTGTGGGTGTGCGAGAAGTGCAGCGACCCGGCCTGCGAGCACCGGCTGTTCACGAAGCTGAAGGAAGCGCGGCGCTGAGGCCGCGCGCCGGCTTCAGTTCTTGTCCTTCTTGACCATCTTCTTGGTCTTCTTGGTCGACTTCTTCGCCACCTTGGTGCCCTTCTTGGCAGCGGGCTTCTCGGCGGCCATGCCGTTGGCGGCGCCCGTGGACGGCGTGGCGCCGGCCGACGGCGTCGCCGGCGTGGCGGGGGCGGCCGGGGTGGCAGGGGTGGCGCCTTGCGCGAAGGCGAAGGACATGGCCAGCGAGGCGATCAGGGCAGCGAGCAGCTTGGTCATCGAGGTTCCTTGGGTTGACAGGGCGGCAACCGCCCCGCTGCTTGCAACGCGCGACGTAGGCTTTTGGGTGACAGCCAGGACGCCGCGAGCGTGTCGGAATGTACCGACACGGGCGTTCGCGCCCTCAGTGCATGGTCGACGAGCCGGGCGGCCGGTCTTCCCGCGCCGTGAAGATCTGCGCCGCATCGACCGCGTCGAAGCGGTAGTGCTGGCCGCAGAAGTCGCACGAGACGTCGATCTCGCCCCGTTCGGCCAGGATGCTCTCGGCCTCCTCCTCGCCCAGCCCCCGGATCATGCCGGCCACGCGTTCGCGGCTGCAGGTGCAGGCGAAGCGCGGCGCCTGCGGCTCGAAGCGCAGCAGCTTCTCCTCCCAGAACAGGCGCCGCAGGATGGTCTCCACATCGAGCTCCAGCAGCTCCTTGGCGGTGAGGCTGCCGGCCAGGGTGGCGATGCGGTTGAAGTGTTCCAGCTGCTCCGCCGGATCCATCTCGGTTCCCGCCGCGGCATGGCTGCCGCCCTCGGCCGGCAGGCGCTGGATCAGGAGGCCGGCGGCCACCGTTTCGCTGGCTGCCAGCACCAGCCTGGTATCGAGCTGCTCGGACTGCCGCATGTAGTGCTCCAGCACATCGGCCAGGCGCGGCGCGCCGCTGCCCGTGGTGGCGTTGAGCGGCACCACGCCCTGGTAGGCCTGCTGGCCGGGCAGGCGGTCCTTGGGGTCGAGCGTGATCGCGCAGCGCCCGCGCCCGTTGACGTTCACCAGTTCCTGCAGCTGCGCACCCGAACCCACCTCGCCCACCACCTTGGCCGTCACGCGCAGGCTCAGGTCCTGCTGCACCTCGGCCACCGCGACCTTCACCGGCCCTTCGCCGAAGATCTGCATCACCAGCGCACCGTTGAACTTGATGTTGGACTGCATCAGCACGCCGGCGGCGGCCATCTCGCCGAGCAGTTCCGCCACCGGCCAGGGCCAGGTGGAGGCGGCGTCGTCCGCGCGGCGGCGCGCCAGGATCTCCGTCCAGGCGTCCGTCAGGCGCACGATGTTGCCGCGCACCGGCAGGCCCTCGAACAGGAACTTGTGCAGCTCGGACATCAGCCGATCTTCTTGGCGCGGGCGTGGCGCTGCGCGTTCTGCACGTAGTGCGGGGGAATGCGCTGGAACTTCGCCACCGCCTCGGCGTCGAGCGTGCGGATCGCCTTGGCCGGCGAGCCCACGATCAGCGAGTTGTCGGGGAACTCCTTGCCTTCGGTGACCACGCTGCCGGCGCCCACGATGCAATTCTTGCCGATCCTGGCGTTGTTCAGGATGACGGACTGGATGCCCACCAGCGTGCCCTCGCCGATGGTGCAGCCGTGCAGCATCACCTGGTGACCCACGGTGACGTTGTCGCCGATCGTGAGCGGCACGCCGGGGTCGGCATGGAGCACGGAGAGGTCCTGGATGTTGGTGTTGCGGCCGATGCGGATCTTCTCGGTGTCACCGCGGACGACGCAGCCGTACCAGACGCTCGCGTTCTCCGCCAACTGCACCTGTCCGATCACCTCCGCGCTGTCGGCGACCCATGCGCCTTCTGCCAGTTGCGGCGCCATGCCGTCGAGTTCGTAGATCGCCATTCGATTGTTGTCCCGGGCCAAAACTAGAATTGTAGGGATGGAGCTTCGCCAGGAGGCCCTCCGGGCCCTCAGCGAGCCCGATCCGCGCGCCAAGGCCGCGCAGGTGCGCTCGCTGTTCGCGCAAGCCCGGCAGTTGGCCGTCGCCCCTTCCGCGCCCTTGCCGGCCGCCGCCCTGCCCGGCCGGCCCGCGCGGCCGCAGCTCGTGCATCCGGCGCGCGTGCCGCGGCGCTCGCCCGCCAAGCCCGAGGGGCTCGCGGCGCTGCTGCACGCGATCGCGCACATCGAGTTCAACGCGATCAACCTCGCGCTCGATGCCGTGTGGCGCTTCGAAGGCATGCCGGCGGAATTCCATCACGACTGGCTGCGGGTCGCCGCGGAAGAAGCGTTCCACTTCACGCTGCTGGCGGAGCATCTCGCGACGCTGGGCCACGCCTACGGCGACTTCGACGCCCACGACGGCCTCTGGTCCATGTGCGAGAAGACCAAGGACGACATCGTGGCGCGCATGGCGCTCGTTCCGCGCACGCTGGAAGCGCGCGGCCTCGACGCCACGCCGCAGATCCAGGCCAAGCTGCGCCAGGTCGCCACCCCCGCGGCGCTGCGCGCGGTGGAGATCCTCGACGTGATCCTGCGCGACGAGGTGGGCCACGTGGCGATCGGCAACCGCTGGTACCGCTTCCTGTGCGAACGCGAGGGCCTCGATCCGGTGGCGCACTACGCAGTGCTGGCGGAGCGCTACGCCGCCCCGCGCCTGCATCCGCCCTTCAACGAGGCGGCGCGGCTCGCGGCCGGCTTCTCCGCCGAAGAACTGGCCTGGCTGGCGGCTGGGGCTGCGGCTTCGCGCGGCTGATCTCCCCGTTGGGCGAACCCAGGGCACACCGGTGCCTGACCAGCGGCGCGCGCGGGCCAACGGATGGTCGCTGCCTTTGCTTTTGCCAGCGCTAGCATGCCTGCACGGGACTCGGAGGGGGAAAAGAGGGGTCGTGCAGGTGTCGGCACGGCAACCCTGTCGATCGCCGCGGCCATGCTGGCCGCGGCGCCCACGGCGGAGGCGAAAGGGCTGCGTCGCGCAGGCGGCGGCAGCGCGATCACCCGACGTGAAATACAGCGCGGCTGATCCAGCTCAGGCCCGCGCGCGCATGGCGTTCCTAGAATCGCACGCTGCGCTGCCCTGATGGACCATTCCGCCTCCCTGCCCTTTCTCCGAGAGACCCTGCTGTTCCTGGTCCTGGTGGGCATCCTGATTCCGCTGCTGCAGCGCTTCCGCATCAACCAGGTGATCGGCTTCCTGGTGGTCGGCGTGGTCGCCGGGCCCCACGGCAGCGGCAGCCTGGCGCAGGACTTCCCGCTGCTGGCGTTCTTCACCTTCCCGCGCGAGCAGGGGGTGCACGCGCTCGCGGAGCTGGGCGTGATCTTCCTGATGTTCCTGATCGGGCTCGAGCTGTCGATCCAGCGCGTGTGGGAGCTGCGGCGCTGGGTGTTCGGCGCCGGCGCGGCGCAGGTGGTCCTGAGCGGGCTGGCCATCGGCGCCGCGGCCTGGGCCTTCGGCAACACGTCCAGCGTGGCGCTGGTGCTGGGACTCGTTCTGTCGCTGTCGTCGACGGCGGTGGTGATGCAGTTGCTGGTGGAGTCGCGCGCGCTCGCGACGCCGGTGGGGCAGGCGAGCTTTTCCGTGCTGATGTTCCAGGACGTGGCCGTCGTGCCGATCCTGATCCTGGTCGAACTCCTGGGCCGCCGGGCCGAGGCCGGCCTGGTGCAGCGCTTCGGATTCCAGCTGGCCGCCTCGCTGCTGGTGGTGGCTGTGATCCTGGTGCTCGGGCCGCGGCTGGTCCGGCCCCTCTTCCGCACCTTCGCCCGCCGCCGCCAGCCGGAGGTCTTCACGGCGTTGTGCCTGCTGGTGGTCCTGAGCATCGGCGGGGCGACGGCCGCCGCGGGGCTCTCGATGGCGCTGGGCGCCTTCCTGGCCGGACTGCTGCTGGCGGAGACCGAGTACCGGCACGAGGTGGAAGTCACGGTGGATCCCTTCAAGGGCCTGCTGATGGGCCTGTTCTTCATGTCCGTGGGCATGGAGATCGATCCCCGCGAGGTGCTGCGCGAGCCGCTGTGGATCGCGTTCTCGGTCGCGGGCCTGCTGGCGATCAAGGCGCTGATCGCCGGCGGCGTGCTGCGCTTCGCCGGCCTGCGCCGCGGCCAGGCGCTGGAGGCCGGCCTGCTGCTCGGACAGGGCGGCGAGTTCGCCTTCATCGTGATCGGCGCCGCGATGGCGGCCGGCACGCTGCCGCGCGGCATCGGCCAGTTCATGTTCCTGGTGGTGAGCCTGAGCCTGCTGGTCACGCCGCTGGTGGCGCGCCTCGCGCACCGGATCGGGCACAAGCTCGATGCGGACCCGCAGGGCGAGCGGAAGAGCGAGTCGCAGGAAAGCCGGCTGCCGCCGGCCACCGGGCACGTGGTCGTGATCGGTTTCGGCCGCGTCGGCCGCATGCTGGGCGAGGTGCTGGCGCAGCAGGGCGTGCCCTACATCGCGGTGGAACACGATGGCGACCGGGCGGCGCGGCTGCGCGAACAGGGCTTCCCGGTCTACTACGGCAACGCGACGCGGCTGGAGTTGCTGCGCAAGCTGAAGCTGGACGAGGCCACCAGCCTGGTGGTGACCATGGATTCGCCCTCGGCGGCGCGCCGCGTGGTGCAGGCCGCGCGCGAGCAGGCGCCGCAGCTGAAGATCTTCGCCCGTTCGCACGACGAGGCACACGCGCGCGAGCTGGAGGCCGTGGGCGCCACCAGCGTGGTGCCGGAGATGCTGGAGGCGGGGCTGCTGCTC
>NZ_DASSVG010000257.1:0-3605 GCF_035706265.1 Ramlibacter sp.
GTCGCTCAGCACCCAGACCACTTCGCGGTCCACCGGGAGCGGCTTGGGCTCCTCCACGATCAGGGCGCCGTAGAGGCCGCGCGGCACCTGTTCGAAGCTGGACTGGTGCGGGTGGTACCAGTAGGTGCCGGTGTCGGGCAGCCGGAAGCGGTAGGGGAAGTCGACGTCGGGCGGGATCGCCACCTGCGTGACGTTGGGCACGCCGTCCATTTCGTTCGGCACGCGGATGCCGTGCCAGTGCACGGTGGTGGCCTGCGGCAGGCGGTTGCGCACCAGCATCGACGCTTCCTCGCCCTGGCGGAAGCGCAGCTCCGGGCCGGGCACCTGCAGGTTGAAGCCCCAGACGGCCGTCTCGGCCCCGCCCTCGCGCACGCGCTGCTTGAACACGCCGGCCACCAGCTCGTTGGGCGCGGCCGCGGCCAGGGAGTCCAGCGGGGCCAAGCCCGGCATGGCGGCGGCCGCGGCGGCGGACTGGAGGAACAGTCGACGGTTCAGGCTCACGGTGCTCTCCCCGGAGGCACGGCCCCCATGTGGAGGGGCAGTCTAAGGAGGCCGGCCGCGTTGCAGTTGCGCCAGCTCAAATGGAGCCCCCCATCCTTGGGATGGCCGCGCGATGCCCCATCCGTCGTCCCCGCCTGCGCGGGGACGACGGGGCTCAGGCCGGGCGTTCCTCGCGCCCGTCCGGGTAGCGCGCGAAGCGCAGGGGCTCGGCCCCGTGCACCGGCGCGCTGTCGCCGAACTTCCAGCCGCCGAACTGGGTGCGGCGGTAGTCCTGCATCGCCTGCATGATCTCCTGTTGCGTGTTCATCACGAACGGGCCGTACTGCGCCACCGGCTCGCCGATCGGCGCGCCCTGCAGCAGCAGGAACTCGCCGCCGGTCTCGCCGGTGGTGATGGGCACCTCCGCGCCGGCGTCCAGCGAGATCGCCACCCGCGCTTCCACCGGCTCGCCGGCCACCATCGCGTCGGTGCCCTTGAAGAAGTAGAGCGTACGGCGCGTGTTGCGGCCCTGGGCGGGCGGCAGCGTCCAGGCGGCGCCGGCTTCCATCGCGATGGTCCAGATCGCCACGTCGGCGGCGGGATCGGCGGCCCAGGAGTCGGGCGGCGGCGCCAGCGGCGCGGCATCGGCGAAGCGGCCGGCGACCACCGCCACCTCGGTGCGCCGGCCTTCGCCGTCGCGCAGCACGCGGCGCGGCACCTGCTCGTTCCAGAACATCGTGAAGTGCGGCGCGGCCATCTTGGTGCGCTTGGGCAGGTTCAGCCAGACCTGGAACAGCTCCAGCGGGTTGTCTTCCTCGGTCTTGAGCAGCGGGAACATCTCCGAGTGCACGATGCCGCGGCCGGCCGTGCCCCACTGCACGTCGCCGCCGCCGAAGCGCGCCACCGCGCCCAGCGAGTCGCTGTGGTCGATCAGCCCGCGGCGCACGATGGTCACGGTCTCGAAACCGCGGTGCGGGTGGGCGGGAAAGCCCGGCACGCTCTCGCCGTGGTACATGCTCCAGCCGTCCTTGCGGCTGAAGTCCTGGCCGATGTCGCGTCCCGCCAGCGGCACCGCCGGCCCCATCTTCCCGTTGCCGCGGGGATAGGCGTCGTCGTGGTAGGCGCAGAACAGGAACGGATCGGCGGTTTCCCACGGAAAGCCGAGGGGCCGCACGGCGAGGATGGGGGAGTTGGTCATGGCATCAGGTGAGGGTGCGTTCACAAAGATCAATCCCGACAGCCGGACGCAAAGGACGCGCTTTCGCGTCCTTTGCGTCCGGTATTCCGACTTCCTCTCAGTGATGGTGCCCGTGCTCGCCGTGCACGTGGCCGTGGGCGATCTCCTCGCCGCTGGCGGCGCGCACGCCGGTGACCTTGAGGAAGAACTTCAGCGCCTTGCCCGCCAGCGGATGGTTGCCATCGAGGTGCACCTCGGGGCCCTTGATCTTCATGACGTGGAAGACGTGCGGCTGGCCGTCGTCGGTGCGGCCTTCGAGCTGGCCGCCGACCTTCACCCCGGGCGGGAATTCGCTCTTCGGGATCACGCGCACCAGCGCTTCGTCGCGCTGGCCGAAGGCATCCTCCGGCTGCAGGTTGAGCGTGCACTCGTAGCCCGCCTCCTTGCCTTCGAGCGCCTCCTCGATCTTCGGCAGCGTGTTGTCGTAGCCGCCGTGCAGGTAGACCATGGGGTCCCTGCTTTCCTCGATCAGCTTGCCGTTGCTGTCGGCGACCTTGTACTTGAGCGTGACGACCGTGTCTTTGGCGATTTTCATGGCGCCGATTGTGACGGCTCGGTGCCGGCCGCGGCGGCGGCGCGGCCCGGCGCCGGCAGCCAGCGGAACAGCAGGGCGCCGCCGACCAGGAAGGCCCCGATGCCGGCCATGACCGCCGCATAGCGCTCCACCTGCAGGGCGGCGGCGGCCGAGGCCACCCCGCCGGTCAGCCACTGCATGACGGCCACGCCGAGGAACATCGCCATGGTGAAGATCGCCATCGCGCGGCCCGTCATGCGCGCCGGATAGGCCGCCCGCACGTCCGCATACTGCAGCGTGCCGAAGCCGGACAGCAGGCTGATCGCCAGCGCGAGCGTCACCTCGATGGACGCTCCCGGGCGCAGCGCGATGCCGAAGAACAGCAGCGCCGTCAGCAGCGCGCAGCCGAGGATCCACTGGCGGCGGCGCTGCTCGCCGGGGTCGAGCCGGCCGAACAGCGGCGCGCCGATCATGCCGAGGATGGAAATGCCGATCGCGACGTTGCCGGTCTCCACGAGGGTGAAGCCGTAGCGCTCGATCAGCAGCGGCGTGAGCCACAGGCCGCGCAGCGACATGAAGGCGGCGTAGCTGAAAAGCGCCAGGCCGATGATCCCGAGCGTGTGCGGCAGCCGAAACAGCTCGCCGTAGCCGCGCAGGGCCGTCAGCACGTTCAACGGCTGGTGCTGCGCGGGCCGCTCTTCGCGCACCAGCAGCAGGATGGCCAGCCACGCCAGTGCGGCGCAGGCCGCCATGGCCAGGAAGCCGGCGCGCCAGGAGACGTGCTCGATCAGCCACGCGAGCGGCGTGCCGGTGAGCAGCAGGCCGATGGAGCCGATGCCCAGCGCCGCGCCATTGACGGCCGCGAAGCGCTCCGGCGCGAAGTTGCGGGCAATGAAGACCGTGCAGACCAGGAAGGCCGGCGCGCAGCCGATGCCCGTGAGCACCTGCCCCGCGATGAGCATCGGGTAGCTGTGCGCCGAGGCGGTGAGGAGCGAGCCGACCACCGTCAGCGGAAGCACGGTGGCCACGGTGCGCTTGGGGCCGTAGACGTCGATGCCCATGCCCATGAAGAGCTGCAGCGACGCGAAGGAGAAGTGGAAGGCGGCGGCGAAGAGCCCCAGCTGCTGCGGCGTGAGCCCGAAGTCGTGCTGCAGGGGCGGCGCCATGATGCCGGCGGCCGTGCGGAAGGCCTGGCTCATGGTGAAGCCGGAGAGCAGCACCAGCAGCATGAGCCAGGGGGAGCGGGAGGGGGATGGCACGCGCGGACTGTAGCGGTGTTTGGCGCGCGAACCCTTGCGGGCGCTGACCTCGTAGGCTGGAGCTGGAGCGAAGCGAAAGCCCGGCGATGACGGCGGCCCCGCAACGCTGGGCTTC
>NZ_DASSVG010000258.1:0-5604 GCF_035706265.1 Ramlibacter sp.
CGCCGTGCCGCAGACCGCGGCGCGCACGCCCTCGGCGCCGCTGCCGGGAGGCACCAGGATCACCATGCGCTTGGCCGGCGAGGACTTGACCGAGCCCGCCGCCGCCTGCACGGCGGCCTGCAGGCGCTTGCCCGAACCGTCGCCGGCGCCGGCCAGGATCACGCGCGGCGCGGCGATGCCCTGGGCACGGTAGGCCTGCAGCACCTTGCCCGGCTTGGGCTCGAGATCCTTGGCTGCGAGGGCAGCCGACACGAGCGCCGAGACGGCGTCCTTGCCGGCCTGGAAGTTCTCGGGGACGAGGACCACCAGCACGTCGCACTTCTCAGCGGCCGCACCCGCCAGGTCCAGGGTCTTGAGTTCGAAGTCCATAATCCGTTGTTCTTCGCGCGCCTGCCGCGCCATTGAGCCGCCGATGTTATTCCATTCAACCGTCCGCAAGGAGCTTGCCCGCAGTTTCGGCGCCTCGCTCGTGGTGCTGGTCACCATCATCGTCACGATGACGCTGATCCGCACGCTGAGCCTCGCCAACCGCGGCAGCGTGAACCCCGAGGAAGTGATGATGGTGATGGGCTACACGGTGCTGGGCTACCTGGCCACCGTGCTCACGCTGTCGCTGTTCATCGCGATCGTCGGCACCCTCTCGCGCATGTACGGCGACAGCGAGATGGTGATCTGGTTCAGCGCCGGCCGCGGGCTCTCGGCGCTGGTGAAGCCCCTGTTCCGTTTCGCCTGGCCGGTGCTGGCCGTGATCGCACTGCTGTCGCTGGTGGTGTGGCCCTGGGCCAACCAGCAGACGCAGGAACTGAAGGAGCGCTACGGCAAGCGCGGCGACCTCGAGCGCGTGGCGCCGGGCCAGTTCCAGGAATCCGCCAGCGGCCAGCGCGTGTTCTTCCTGGACAAGGACACGCCGGACAACAAGTCGGGCCGCAACATCTTCATCTCCACCCGCGAGCAGGACCGCGAGACGGTCACCTCCGCGCGCACCGGCCGGGTGGAGACCATCGGCGACAGCCAGTTCCTGCTGCTGTCCAACGGCCAGCGGCTGGAGAATTCGCTCAAGGGCGAGGGCCTGCGCATCAGCGAGTTCGAGCTGCATGGCAGCAAGGTGCGCGGCACCACGCTCACCAGCATGGACGAAAGCCCGACCAAGGCGCGCTCCACCCTGGAGCTGCTGCGCGACCGCACGCCGCGCAACGAAGGCGAGCTGGCCTGGCGCCTGGGCAACGCGCTGGCGGCCCTCAACTTCATCCTGCTGGCCATCACCGTCTCCAGCGTGAACCCGCGCGTGGGCCGCAGCGGCAACCTCATCTTCGCGCTGTTCGCCTTCGTCGTTTACTACAACCTGCTGAACCTCGGGCAGACCTGGATCGCCTCCGGCCGCGTGCCCTTCCTGCCCTTCCTGCTCCTGCTGCACGGGGGCACCTTCGCGGCGGCGGTGTTCTGGCTCGGCAAGCAGCACAACAACTGGGGCGTGAAGCCGCTGATGCAGCGGCTGCGGGCGCGCAGCGAATGAAGACCATCCGGCGCCTGATCTACGTCGAGGTCCTGCAGGCCGTGGCCTTCGTGAGCCTCGGCTTCCTCGCCCTGTTCTTCTTCTTCGACTTCGTCGACGAACTGCCCAACGTGGGCAAGGGCATCCAGCCCTATCGGCTGACGCAGGCGTTGCTGTACGTGGCGCTGCGCGTGCCGAGCCACCTGTACGAGCTGCTGCCGATCGCCGTCCTGATCGGCACCATCTTCGTGATGGCGCGCTTCGCCCAGAGCTCCGAGTACACCATCCTGCGCACCAGCGGCCTCGGGCCCTGGCGGGCGCTGCGGGCGCTGCTGCTGCTCGGGTTCGGCTTCACGGTGCTGACGGTGCTCACCGGCGACTACCTCACGCCCCTGAGCGACCGCACGGGGCAGCTGCTCAAGGCTCGCATGAACGGCGGCCTTTACGTCGGCAGCACCGGCGCGTGGCTCAAGGAGCGGCAGCGCTACTACTCGTACAACGTTAACGTGCGTTCGCTCTCGCCCGAGGGCCAGCTGCAGGGCATCCGCATCTTCGAGGCCGATTCGCGCGGCTACCTGGTCTCGCTCACGCAGGCGGCGCGCGGCAACTTCGCGGACGACGGCGCCTGGGTGCTGCAGGACGTGGACCGCACCGAGTTCACCGACGGCGATTCCGCCCGGGTGCAGCACGCCAGGCTGCCCACCCTGCGCTGGCCGACCGAGATCACGCAGGAGATGGTGGCCGTGGCCCTGCTCAAGCCCGAGCGCATGAGCACGATCGCCCTGTTCCAGTACATCCAGCACCTCGAGGCCAACTCGCAGACGTCGCAGCGCTACGAGATCGAGTTCTGGCGCAAGGTCTTCTATCCCCTCAGCTGCCTGGTGATGGTGGTGCTGGCCCTGCCCTTCGCCTACCTGCATTTCCGCTCCGGCGGAATCACCAGCTACGTGTTCGGCGGGGTGCTGATCGGCATCAGCTTCTTCCTGTTGAACAACGTGTTCGGCTACATCGGCAACCTGCAGAACTGGGTGCCCTGGGTCGCGGCCGGCGCGCCGGGGCTGCTCTACACCCTGCTGTCGCTGGGCGCCTTCGGCTGGCTGGTGCTGCGCAGGTAGGGCATGGCGCGCGCGGTGATCCTGTTCGGCCACGGCTCGCGCGACCCGCTGTGGCGGCTGCCGATGGAGACGGTGGCGGCGCGGCTGCGCGCGCAACATCCCGACGTCGCCGTGCGCTGCGCCTACCTGGAGCTGGACGCGCCCGATCTGGCCACGGCCGCCGCCGAAGCCGTGGCGGCCGGCGCCGACCGCATCACGGTCGTCCCGATGTTCCTCGGCACCGGCCGGCACGCCCGGGAAGACCTGCCCCTGCTCGTGCGCCAGCTCGAAGCGGCCCACCCCGATGTGGCGTTCCTGCTGCAGAAGCCGGTCGGCGAGGACGGCCGGGTGCTGGACCTGATCGCAAAGATTGCATTGGAATAACGCAAGCAGGCATAATGAATTTCTTTCTTAGAAGAAATTCGGCATGAACCTGCATCAGTTCCGCTTCGTGCAGGAGGCGGTGCGGCGCAACCTCAACCTGACCGAAGCGGCCAAGGCGCTGCATACCTCGCAGCCTGGCGTGTCGAAGGCGATCATCGAGCTGGAAGAGGAGCTGGGCGTGGAAATCTTCGCCCGCCACGGCAAGCGGCTCAAGCGCGTGACCGAGCCGGGCCAGCACGTGCTGAAAAGCATCGAGCTGATCATGCGCGAGGTGGGCAACCTCAAGCGCATCGGCGAGCAGTTCAGCGCCCAGGACAGCGGCACCCTCTCCATCGCCACCACCCACACCCAGGCGCGCTACGTGCTGCCGCTGTCGGTGGCCAAGCTGCGCGAGCTCTATCCCAAGGTCAGCGTCAGCCTGCACCAGGGCTCGCCGGACCAGGTGGCCAAGATGGTGATGGAGGAGACGGCGGAGATCGGAATCGCCACCGAGTCGCTGGGCGACTACCCGGACCTGGTGACCCTGCCCTGCTACGAGTGGCAGCACGTGCTGGTGCTGCCGCCCGCGCACCCGCTGGCCAAGAAGGAGCGCATCACGCTGGAGGACATCGCGGCCGAACCGCTGGTGACTTACCACCCCTCGTTTACCGGCCGCACCCGCATCGACACCGCCTTCGCGCAGAAGAAGCTGCAGCCTCGCATCGCCCTGGAGGCGATCGACTCCGACGTGATCAAGACCTACGTGCGCCTGGGCCTGGGCATCGGGATCGTCGCCGAGATGGCGCTGCGCGAGGACGCCGGCAACGAGGACCTCGTCACCCGGCCCCTGGCCATGCTCTTCGGCCACAATCTGGCCCGTGTCGCGTTCAAGCGCGGCGCCTACCTGCGCAACTTCGTCTACCGCTTCGCCGAACTGCTCTCGCCCGACCGCCTGGACCGCAACCTGATCATGAAGGCCATGAGCGGCCACGGCACCGACTACGATCTCTGACACCGAACCCATGCCTGCTTCCGAACGCACGCCCCCCATCGAAACGAAGTTCCCCTCGATGGGCATCACCATCTTCACGGTGATGTCCGCGCTGGCGGCCGAACGCAACGCCGTGAACCTGGGCCAGGGCTTCCCCGATTTCGAATGCGACCCCAAGCTGGTCGACGCCGTCACCGAGGCCATGCGCAAGGGCCTGAACCAGTATCCGCCCATGACCGGCATCGCGCCGCTGCGCGAGGCGGTCTCGGCCAAGATCGAGGCGCTCTACGGCCGCAAGTACGACCCGGCCTCCGAGATCACCATCACCGCCGGCGCCACCCAGGCCATCATCACCGCGGTGCTCGCCATCGTGAAGCCCGGCGACGAGGTGATCGTGCTGGAGCCCTGCTACGACAGCTACGTGCCCAACATCGAGCTGGCCGGCGGCAAGGTGGTGCGGGTGCCGCTGGTGCCCCACAGCTTCCGGCCCGACTTCGCCAAGATCGCCGCGGCGCTCACCCCGCGCACGCGCGCGATCATGATCAACTCGCCGCACAACCCGAGCGGCACCGTGTGGACGCGCGAGGAGATGCTGCAGCTGCAGGAGCTGCTGGCGCCGACCGACGTGTTCGTGATCAGCGACGAGGTCTACGAGCACATGGTGTTCGACGGCCAGCTGCACCAGAGCGCGGCGCGCTTCCCGGGCCTGGCGGCGCGCTCGATCATCGTCTCCAGCTTCGGCAAGACCTACCACGTCACCGGCTGGAAGGTGGGCTACGTCGCGGCGCCGGCGGTGCTGTCGGCGGAGTTCCGCAAGGTGCACCAGTTCAACGTGTTCACGGTCAACACGCCGATGCAGTTCGGGCTGGCGAGCTACATGGCCTCGCCCGAGCCGTACCTGCAGCTGCCGGCCTTCTACCAGCGCAAGCGCGACCTGTTCCGGGACGGCCTGGCGCGGACGCGGCTGAAGCTGCTGCCCAGCGAGGGCACGTACTTCCAGTGCGTGGACATCTCGGAAGTCAGCGACCTGCCCGAGGCCGAATTCTGCAAGTGGCTCACCACCGAGATCGGCGTGGCGGCGATCCCGCTGTCCGCGTTCTACGGCGGCGGCTTCGACCAGCGGGTGGTGCGCTTCTGCTTCGCCAAGAAGGACGAGACGCTGCGCGCGGCGCTGGAGCGCCTGGCGGCGCTTTGACCGCCCTCAGCACTGGATGGGGTTCTTGCAGAACTTCTCCAGTGCGCTGACCACCGTCTTGCCGGTCACCGCGTTGCGCGCCTTCGGCCCGACGTCGAAACTGAGCTTGAACTCGTACTTCCTGAAGAACTCGTCGAAGAGTTCCGGCCCCAGCGTCGCATAGGCGGTGAGCGTGTCGGCCTGGGGATCGTGCGTGAGCAGCACGGCGCACAGCGGCTGCTTGGCCGGCCCCGAGAGCACCTCGGCCCCCTTGGCCGGGTCGTACTGGCTGTTCTCGGCGCAGCAGTGGATCAGCCCGTCCTGCACGCCGCGCTGGGCCCTCTTCTTGCGGAAGCTGATGAAGCTCACGTCGCGGGTGGGATACACGAGCTGGTGGGCGCAGATGGCGGAGAAGGCCACGATGCTGCGGTTGCGCCCCACCCCGCCCGGCCAGTTGTAGGCGCCGCGGTCGGGCGTGCTGAGCGCGTGC
>NZ_DASSVG010000259.1:0-2481 GCF_035706265.1 Ramlibacter sp.
AGGACGCAATGGGTACGCAGAGGACGCAAAAGGGGAAGAAAGCAAACAAGAAGAAAGGACATCCTCTTGATGGATGTTCTTTTGCGTCCTCTGCGTATCTTTTGCGTCCTCTGCGTCCGGTAGTCCGCATTCGAGAGCGCCCGCAGAGGCGCCGCATTCCGACCCCGGGGAGCACCATGACCCAACTCGCCACCCGCGACCTGACCGTGCGATTCGGCGGCCACGTCGCCGTCAACGGCGTCACCTGCAGCTTCGAACCCGGCACGCTCACGGCGATCGTCGGCCCCAACGGGGCGGGCAAGACAACTTACTTCAACCTGATCTCCGGGCAGCTGAAGGCGAGCTCCGGCACCGTGACGCTCGGCGGGCGCGACCTGTCGAACGCCTCGGCCTCGCAGCGCACGCGCGCCGGCCTCGGCCGCGCCTTCCAGCTCACCAACCTGTTCCCGCGCCTCACCGTGCTGGAGAACGTGCGGCTCGCCGTGCAGGCCACCCGCGAGGGCGCGCACCGGCGCGGCCTGAACCTGTGGAGCGTGTGGACCGACCATGGCGACCTGCTCGCACGGGCCGACGCGATCCTCGAAGCGGTGGCGATGAAGGCGCGCGAGAACGAGATCGTCGCGACCCTGCCGCACGGGGACCAGCGCAAGCTCGAAGTGGCGCTGCTGATGGCGCTGGAGCCGCAGGTCTACATGTTCGACGAGCCCACCGCGGGCATGAACCACGCGGAAGCGCCCGTGATCCTGGACCTGATCCGGCGGCTGAAGGCAGACCGCACGAAGACCATCCTGCTGGTGGAGCACAAGATGGACGTGGTGCGCGAACTGGCGGACCGGATCATCGTGCTGCACAACGGGACGCTGGTTGCGGATGGCGCTCCCGCGGACGTCATCGCCTCGCCCATCGTCCAGGAAGCGTACCTGGGGCTGGCGCCCCAGGACGCCTCCGAGCGCGAAAAGGCTCCCCCCCACCCCAACCCTCCCCCTCGAGGGGGAGGGCTTTCGGCATGAACGAAGCGCTCCTCACCCTCTCCGGCGTCCAGACCCACATCGGCGCGTACCACATCCTGCACGGCGTCGACCTCGCCGTGCCGCGCGGGCAGCTCACCATGCTGCTGGGGCGCAACGGCGCCGGCAAGACCACGACGCTGCGCACCATCATGGGCCTGTGGCGCGCCTCGGCCGGGCGCATCGTCTTTGGCAGCGAGGACATCACGCGCGATGCGACGCCGCAGATCGCCGCCCGCGGCATCGCCTACGTGCCCGAGAACATGGGCATCTTCGCCGACCTCACGGTGAAGGAGAACATGCTGCTGGCCGCCCGCGGTGCGCGCCACGCCCGGCAGATGGACGAACAGCGCCTGCAGTGGATCTTCTCGCTCTTCCCCGCGGTGGAGAAGTTCTGGAACCACCCGGCCGGCAAGCTCTCCGGCGGCCAGAAGCAGATGCTGGCCGTGGCGCGTGCGATCGTCGAGCCGCGCGAACTGCTGATCGTCGACGAGCCGAGCAAGGGCCTCGCGCCGGCCATCATCAACAACATGATCGACGCCTTCGCGCAGCTCAAGGCGAGCGGCGTCACGATCCTGCTGGTCGAACAGAACATCAACTTCGCCCGCCGCCTCGGCGACACGGTGGCCGTGATGGACAACGGCGTCGTGGTGCACGCCGGCTCCATGCAGGCGCTGGCAGAGAACGAGGAATTGCAGCAGGAGCTGCTGGGGCTGGCGCTATGAACTGGAAAGACTTCGACTGGAAGCCGCTGGCGCTGGTGCCGCTGCTCGCGCTGGTGGTGTTCCCCTTCGTCGGCTCGACCTCCACCTGGCTCACGCTCACCATCGCGGGCCTCGCGATGGGCATGATCGTCTTCATCATCGCCTCGGGCCTCACGCTGGTGTTCGGGCTGATGGACGTGCTGAACTTCGGCCACGGCGTCTTCATCGCGCTCGGCGCCTTCGTCGCCACCAGCGTGCTCGGCGCCATGGGCGACTACACCAACTCCGCCAGCCTCTGGCGCAACATGCTGGCGGTGCTGCCGGCCATGGTCGTGGCCATGCTGGTGGCCGGCGCGATCGGGCTCGCCTTCGAGCGCTTCATCGTGCGGCCGGTCTACGGCAACCACCTGAAGCAGATCCTGATCACGATGGGGGGGATGATCATCGGCGAGGAGCTGATCAAGGTCATCTGGGGCCCGCTGCAGATCCCGCTGCCGCTGCCGGAGGGCATGCGGGGCACGCTGCTGCTGGGCGATGCGGTGGTCGAGAAATACCGCCTGGTCGCCGTGGCGGTCGGCGCGATCGTGTTCGGCGCGCTGCTGTGGACGCTCACGCGCACCAAGATCGGTCTGCTGATCCGCGCCGGCGTGCAGGACCGCGAGATGGTGGAGTCGCTCGGCTACCGCATCCGCGTGCTGTTCGTGGGCGTGTTCGCCGTCGGCAGCGCGCTCGCTGGCCTGGGCGGCGTGATGTGGGGCCTGTACCAGCAG
>NZ_DASSVG010000260.1:0-2066 GCF_035706265.1 Ramlibacter sp.
GCGGAGGTGTTCGGCTGCGCCGCGGTCGTCGAGCGGGTGGTGCTGCCGTCCCAGGCCGAGCAGTCGGTGCCCTCGGAGCCGGAGGCGGCCGAGCGGTTCGCCGCCGGCCACCCGGATCGGCAGGAGGTCCGGATCGTGGCCGCCGCCACCCGTGACGGGTCGACGTACTGCGCGCTGCGGCTGCGCGCCCGCGACGAGCCCACGTCCGTCGTGGAAAGCCCCGACCTGGTCCCTGGTCTCCTAGAGTTGTTGCGCAGCACGCTCGAACAGTGAGGACGGGAACGCGCAGGTGAGCGGATTCTTCGAAGGCGACGACCCGCCGGCACGGGCGCGCAGACCCGGCATTGCGGCGTCGCGCCGCCCGCGAGTGCTGATCGGCACCGCGGTGGTGCTGGTGCTCGCGTTCTTCCTGCTCTCGGTCTTCGACGGGATCTGGACCGACAGGCTGTGGTTCGCATCGATCGGCTACCCGCAGGTGTTCTCCACGGTGCTGACCACGCGGGTGCTGCTGTTCGTGGTCTTCGGGATCCTGATGGGCGCGTTCGTCGCGCTCAACGTCGCGCTGGCCTACCGGTACCGTCCGCTGTTCCGGCCGGCGTCCAGCGAGCAGGCCAGCCTGGACAGGTACCGCAGCGTGATCCTGCCGCTGCGCCGCTGGCTGCTGATCGGGATCGGGCTGCTGGTGGGCATCTTCGCGGGGGCGTCCGGCGCCAGCCAGTGGCGGCAGTTCCTGCTGTGGCGCCACCAAGTGCCGTTCGGCAAGACCGACCCGTTCTTCGGCAAGGACATCGGGTTCTTCGTATTCACGCTGCCGTGGCTGCACTACCTGGTGAACTTCGGGATGGCCGCGACCTTCGTCGCGCTGATCGCTTCGGCGGTGGTGCACTACCTGTTCGGCGGGATCCGGCTGCAGGTCAAGCGGGACAAGCTCTCCGGGGCCGCGCAGGCGCAGATCTCAGCGCTGCTGGGGCTGTTCGTGCTGTTCAAGAGCGCCGACTACTGGCTCGACCGGTACGACCTGGACACCGCCCACGGCAGCCGGTTCACCGGCATGGGCTACACCGACTACCACGCCGTACTCCCGTCGAAGAACATCCTGACGTTCATCGCGCTGATCTGCGCGGTGCTGTTCTTCGCCAACGTCTTCCGCCGCACGTGGATGCTGCCGTCGGTGGGCCTGGCGCTGCTGGTGCTCTCGGCGATCCTGCTCGGCGTGCTCTGGCCCGGCGTGGTCCAGCAGTTCCAGGTCTCCCCGTCCGAGCCGGACAAGGAGGCGCCCTACATCGCGCGCAACATCGAGGCCACCAGAGCGGCCTTCGACATCGACGACGCCGAGCTGACGCCGTACGACGCCAACGTCTCGCTGAGCGCCGACCAGCTGCGCGCGGACGCCGAGTCCATCCCGGGTATCCGGCTGATCGACCCGTCGGTCGTCTCGGACACCTTCGAGCAGCTGCAGCAGGTGCGCGGCTACTACAGCGTGCCCAACGTGCTCGACGTCGACCGTTACCCGATCAACGGCGAGGTGCGCGACCTGGTGGTCGCGCCGCGCGAGATCGACCAGAGCGGCCTGCCGGCCGAGCAGCGCAACTGGGCCAACCTGCACACCGTCTACACCCACGGCTTCGGCATGGTCGCTGCCTTCGGCAACCAGCGCGATGCCGAGGGCGAGGTCTCGCCCAACGACGGCGAGCCGGAGTGGGCGGAGCAGGACATCCCGCCCCGGGGCCAGCTGACCGACCTCAACGTGGGTTACCAGCCGCCGTTCTACTTCGGCGAGCAGAGCCCGCAGTACTCCATCGTCGGCAAGGTGGAGGGAGAGCGAGACGTCGAGCTCGACATCCCCGAGGGCGAGGGGCCGGGCGGCCAGCCGCAGACCAACACCTACGACGGGGCCTCCGGCGTCCCGGTCGGCGGGATCTTCAACAAGCTGCTGTACGCCATCAAGTTCAGCGAGCCCAACATCGTGCTCTCGAGCCGGGTGAACGAGAACTCCAAGATCCTCTACGACCGGCAGCCGCGCACGCGCGTGCAGAAGGTCGCGCCGTGGCTCACCGTCGACGGCG
>NZ_DASSVG010000261.1:0-5676 GCF_035706265.1 Ramlibacter sp.
CAGGCCCTCCTGCACGATCGAGGCGGGATCGTGCGCCGTGATGTCCTCGCCCTTGTAGACGACGCTGCCCTTGCGCGGATCGAGAATGCCGGAGATGGTCCGGAGGATGGTGGTCTTGCCGGCCCCGTTGGCACCGAGCACCGTGGCGATCTCGCCGCGGCGCACCTGCAGGCTCACGCCACGGATCGCCTTGATCGGGCCGTAGGCGCTCTCCACGTTGGAGAGGCGCAGCACCGGCAGGTCGCTGACGGCAGGCGGGTTGGACGTCATCGCACCGCCTCCTTGCGCCGCTGCGGCGCCTCTTCGCCGGCGCCGAGATAGGCCTCCACCACGCGGGCGTCGCGCTGCACCTGCGCCGGCGTGCCCACGGCCACCACCTCGCCCTGGTTCATGGCCACGACGCGGTCGCTCACCCGCGACACCAGGCTCATGTCGTGCTCCACCATCAGCACGGTCACGCCCAGTTCGCGGCGGATGTCCTCGATCCAGAAGGCCATGTCTTCCGTCTCTTCCACGTTGAGGCCGGAGGAGGGCTCGTCGAGCAGCAGCAGCTTGGGCTCGGTGCACAGCGCTCGGGCCAGTTCCACCACCTTGCGCACGCCGTAGGGCAGGCCGGCCACGGTGGCGTCGCGGTGGTGCTGCAGCTCCAGCAGGTCGATCACGCGCTCCACCTTCTCGCGGGCCTCGACTTCGGCGGCGCGTGCGCGGGAGGTGAAGAACAGGTCCTGCCAGAGGGCGGTGCGCCGGTGCGTGTGGCGGCCCACCAGCAGGTTGTGCAGCACCGTCGCGTGCTCGAACAGCTCGATGTTCTGGAAGGTGCGCGCGATGCCCAGCGCGGCGACGCGGTGCGGCGGCTGGCCGGTGAGCGGCTTGCCCTCGAATTCGATCGCGCCGCTGCTGGGATCGTGGATGCGGCTGATCAGGTTGAACACCGTCGTCTTGCCCGCGCCGTTGGGGCCGATCAGCGTGAGCACCTCGCCGCGCTGGACGTCGAAGCTCACGTCGTTGACCGCCAGCACGCCGCCGAAGCGCACGCCCAGGTGCTGCGCGGAGAGCAGGGTCTCGTTCACCGCAGCCGCTCCGACTTCTGGAAGGCCTTCTGCCGGCGGAACATGCCGCGCCGGTAGAAGGGGAAGAGCTGAAGGTAGGTGCGCACCTTGACCCAGCGGCCGTAGAGCCCCAGCGGCTCGAACAGCACGAAGGCGATCAGCACGGCACCGTACACCACGGTCTTCAGGCCCGGCGCCTGGCCGATCGCCTCGGGCAGCACGTCCTTCACCGAGCTGATCGCCTGCGGCAGGCCGATCAGGAAGGTGGCGCCGAGGAAGGCGCCGTGCAGCGAACCGAGGCCGCCGATCACCACCATCAGCAGCAGGTCGATCGACTGGATGATGTCGAACTGGTCGGGCGAGAGGAAGCGGATCTGGTGCGCATAGAGCGCGCCGCCGATGCCGGCCAGCGCGGCGGAGATCGCGAAGCTGAGCGTCTTGTAGCGGGCCAGGTGGATGCCCATGCTCTGGGCCGAGATCTCCGAATCGCGGATCGCGACGAAGGCGCGCCCGGTCGGCGAACGCAGCAGGTTGGCGCAGGCGAGCGTGGCCAGGATGGCGAGCGCGAGGCACAGGTAGTAGAAGGAGGGCGCGGTGTCGGCCGCCCAGCCGAACATGCGGGCCGCACCGACCGTCTTGCCGACGTTGCCGCCCGTCACGCTCTCCCAGCGCGCGAAGACCTCCTGCACGATGAAGCCGAAGGAGAGCGTCGCGATGCCGAGGTAGATGCCTTTCACGCGCAGGGCCGGCAGGCCCACCACCACGCCGACGGCGGCCGACAGGGCGGCGCCCGCCAGCAGCGCGAAGGGGAAGGGCCAGGCCAGGCCGGTGAGCACCGCCTGCGCGTAGGCGCCGACGCCGAAGAAGGCCGCGTGGCCGATCGAGAACAGCCCGGTGAAGCCGGCCAGCAGCATGAGCCCCAGGCCCACGATGCCGTAGATCAGGATGAAGGTCAGTTGCGCGAGCAGGTATTCTGGCAGCAGCAGCGGCGCCGCCCCCAGCAGCGCGAGCAGCAGCCCGTACCAGAACACGTGGCCGCCGTGTTTTGCAAGGCGGATGTCCTGCCCGTAATCCGTCTTGAAAAGGAAGCGCATTCAGCCTCCGCCGAGCCGCCTCAAGGAGGCTGAGGCCCCCTCGGGGGGCAGCGAGTACACGCAGTGACGAGCGTGGGGGTTCATCAGACCCTCTTCTGCAATCGCTCGCCGAACAGGCCGTTCGGCAGCACGGCCAGCATCACCAGCACCACGATGTAGGGCGCCGTGTCCTTGAAGCCCTCGGGCAGGTAGAAGCCCGAGAGCGACTCCACCACGCCGATCACGAGCCCGCCGGCGATCGCCCCCGGCAGGCTGCCGAAGCCGCCCACCACCGCGGCGGGGAAGGCCTTCAGGCCGATGAAGCCCATGTTGGCGTGCACGAAGGTGATCGGCGCGAGCAGCAGGCCCGCCACCGCGGCCACGGCCGTCGCGAGACCCCAGGCCAGCGTGTTGAGCCGCTTGACCGGGATGCCCATGTACCAGGCCGCGAGCTGGTTCTGCGAGGCAGCCTGCATGGCGATACCGACTTTCGTGTAGCGGAATACGGCATACAGCAGCGCGCACAGCACCGCGGTGGCCGCGATCACCACCATCTGCTCCACGTTCAGCACCAGGCCGGCGAGCTGCCACGTCTGGTCCTTGTACGGCACGGGCAGGGTGTGCGTCTCGGTGCCGATGCCGGGCAGCATGGTGACGAGGCCGCGCGCCACGTAGCCGATGCCGATGGTGAGCATCACGATGGAGAAGGCGGGCTGGCCGAGGATGGGGCGGATCACCACCATCTCCAGCAGGAGGCCGAAGACGGCCATCGCCGCGATGGCGACCGGCACCGCGACCCAGAAGGGAAAACCCATGGTCCCCATCGCGGCCAGGCCGAAGAAGGCGCCTAGCATCATCAGCTCGCCCTGGGCGAAGCTCACCGTCTCCGTCGCCTTGTAGATCAGGACGAAGCCGAGCGCGATCAGGCCATAGATGCAGCCCTGCGCGATGCCGCTGATGACAAGCTGGAGGAACTGCACCTGCGCCGCTCCTTTCCCTCCGGACGGGTCCGCCGAAAATGTTTATAGCGGCCGGCTTGCGGGCGCAACACAGGGTTCGCCCGAACCCTGGCGCGGTGGCGGATGCACGGCAGAAGCGCTGTAATGGCCCATGGACGCCCCTGCCGTGCACGTGGAAAAGACCGGCCCGGTGACGGTCGTCACCCTCGACCGGCCGCAGGTGCGCAACGCCGTCGATGCCGCCACGGCCGTCAGCGGCGCCGCGGTGGCGGGCGGCATGGAGCTCGCTCTGTGGTGCGACCTGCGGGTGCTGGAGGAAGACGCCTATTTCGGCATCTACTGCCGCCGCTTCGGCGTGCCGCTGATCGATGGCGGCACCGTGCGACTGCCGCGGCTCGTCGGCCTGGGGCACGCCCTGGACCTGATCCTCACCGGCCGCAAGGTGGAAGCGCGCGAGGCGCTGGCGATGGGGCTGGCGAATCGCGTGGTAGCGCGTGGCGCGGCGCGCGAGGAAGCGATCGCCCTGGCGCGCCAGCTCGCGGCCTTTCCGCAGGAGACGCTGCGGGCCGACCGCATGAATGCGTATGCGCAGTGGGGCAAGCCCCTACCCGAGGCCCTGCGCGGAGAGTGGGAGCGCAGCCGCGAACGCATCGCCGACGGACTGGAGGGCGCGGCCCGCTTCGCGGCGGGGGAAGGGCGGCACGGGTCCGGCGTGCCGTAGCGGCTCAGCGCTCGATCGGCTTCGGCCTGCCGTTCTCGTCGATCGCCACGTAGGTCACCAGCGCCTCCGTCACGCGGACGAACTCGCCCTGGCGCTGCAGGCGCTCGGCGAACACCTCCACGTCCACCGTCACCGAAGTGCGGCCGATGCGCGACACCGAGGAATAGAAGCTCAGGATGTCGCCCACCCGCACGGGCTGCTTGAACACGAACTCCTTCACCGCGACGGTCGCCATGCGGCCGCGGATGATGCGGGCCGGCAGGATGGCGCCGGCCAGGTCGACGTGGGCCATGACCCAGCCGCCGAAGATGTCGCCGTTGCCGTTGGTATCCGCCGGCATCGGCATCACCTTGAGCACGAGTTCCTTGTCGGAGGGCGGGGTGGCCGGGCCGTGGGGCGGCAGCGCGTCACTTGGTTTTGTGGACATGGGCACAATCTGCAGGAATCACCTGAACGGATTGTCCTCCATGCGCCGCGGCGGCGAACTGTCTTCCTCCCTTCCCCCGCCCTCGGCCGCAGCCAATGCGCCGCGGCCGGGCCGCTCCGACTGGGCCACGCTCGGCCGCCTGTTCCCCTACCTCTGGCAGTACAAGTGGCGCATGGCGGCGGCGCTGGCCTTCATGGTGGGCGCGAAGCTCGCCAACGTGGGCGTGCCCATGCTGCTGAAGGAACTGGTGGACGCCATGGACGTCAAGCCGGGCAGCACGGTGGCGATGCTGGTGGTGCCCATGGGCCTGCTGGTGGCGTATGGCGTGCTGCGCCTGTCCACCACGCTCTTCACCGAGCTGCGCGAACTGGTGTTCGCCAAGGCCACCCAGGGCGCGGCGCGCAGCATCGCGCTGGAGACCTTCCGCCACCTGCATGCGCTCTCGCTGCGCTTCCACCTGGAGCGGCAGACCGGCGGCATGACTCGCGACATCGAGCGCGGCGTGCGCGGCATCGAATCGCTGATCTCGTATTCGCTCTACAGCATCGTGCCCACGCTGATCGAGGTGGGGCTGGTGCTGGGCATCCTCGCGGTGAAATTCGACGCCTGGTTCGCCTGGATCACCGGGTCGGCGCTGGCGGTCTACATCGTCTTCACGGTGAGCATCACCGAATGGCGCACGCAGTTCCGCCGCGAGGCCAACGAGTTCGATTCGGCGGCGCACACGAAAGCGGTGGATTCGCTGCTGAACTACGAAACCGTCAAGTACTTCAACAACGAGGAATTCGAGGCGAACCGGTACGACCACAGCCTGGAACGGCTGCGCCGCGCCCGCCTGAAGAGCCAGACCACCCTCTCGCTGCTGAACGCGGGGCAGCAGACCATCATCGCCGTGGGCCTGGTGGCGATGCTGTGGCGCGCGACGCTGGGCGTGGTGGACGGCCGCATGACCCTGGGCGACCTGGTCATGGTCAACGGCTTCATGATCCAGCTCTACATCCCGCTCAACTTCCTGGGCGTGCTGTACCGCGAGATCAAGCAGAGCCTGACCGACCTGGACAAGATGTTCGCCCTGATGGAGCGCGAGCGCGAGGTGGCCGACAAGCCCGGCGCCCGCCCGCTTACTGACCTGCTCCCTCCCCCCTTGGGGGAGCGTAGGGGTGGGGGCGCTTCCGCCTCCGCCTCCCCCTGGACCGTCCGCTTCGACCACGTCAGCTTCCACTACGACCCCGCCCGGCCCATCCTGCGCGACGTCTCCTTCGAGATCCCCGCCGGAAAGACAGTGGCCGTCGTCGGCCCGTCCGGCGCCGGCAAGTCCACGCTGGCGCGCCTGCTGTACCGCTTCTACGACGTGCAGCAGGGCCGCATCACCATCGCCGGCCACGACATCCGCGACGTGACGCAGGCGAGCGTGCGGCAGGCCATCGGCATCGTGCCGCAGGACACC
>NZ_DASSVG010000262.1:0-3522 GCF_035706265.1 Ramlibacter sp.
CTCGTCCCAGTCGCCGCGGCCGTCGGCATCGCAGTCGAAGGTGATCTCGCGTCCCTTCGCGATGGCCCGCACCTCCTCGACGATGTTCTGGCACAGCGCGCGCAGGTCCGTGGGCGTGGGCTCCACGGAGATGCCGGTACCTTCTCGCTCGCGCGCGAGGTCCAGCAGGTCGCCGACGATGTGCTGGATGCGCCCGACGGCGCGGGTGACCACCTCGACCTGCTTGCGCGTGGGCGTGCCCGGCTCGGACGTCCGCGCCAGCACGTGCGCGGCCAGCTGGATCGCGTTCAACGGGTCGCGGATGTCGTGGCTCACGATCGCCAGGATCCACTTCTCGAAATCGCGCGCGAGTTCGAGCTGCTCGCGATCGTGCTGCTGCTGCGCCTCGCGCACCCGGCGCCGCTCGTCGATGTCCACGCAGCTGCCGACGAAGCCGGTGAAGGCGCCGCTGTCGTCGGTGCAGGGCACGCCGCGGTCGAAGATCCAGCGGAACGTGCCGTCCTTGCGGCGCAGCCGGTACTCCATCTCGAAAGGCTGGCGGCGCGTGAAGTGGTCCAGGTAACAGGCCACGCAGCGCGCCAGGTCCTCGGGATGCACGCCCTCGGCCCAGCCATCGCCCATCTCCTGCGCCATGGTGCGGCCGGTGAAGGCGAGCCAGGTTTCGTTGAAGTAGTCGCACTTCGCGTCCAGGCCCGAGCGCCAGACCATGACCGGCGCGTGCTCGACCAGGAGCCGGTATTCGGTGGGCGACAGGAGCCTGTCCATCCGGACCACTATGCCATCTTTCGCCGGCCGTCTTTGTAAACCTGGGGCGCCGACGGGCCCCGTTCATCCGCCGCGCCAGGCCATGCCGGCCAGCATCAGCGCCCCGATCATCACCGGCTGGTGCACCATGTACCAGCTCAGGCTCCAGCGTCCCATCCAGGCGAGCGGCGCGAAGCCGCGCGGAAGGGGGCCGCGCACGAACTCGCCGCGCTGCCGCAGCAGCCACTGCCCCGCGGCCATGCCCCACCACATCACCCCCAGCCAGGGCAGCACCGGCACGTAGTCCTGCGTCACGGGCTTCACCGAGACCAGGCCGATCCAGTTCCACCAGCGTTCATTGAGAACGTGCAAATTGCCGAACGCGCTGTGCAGCGGCAAGGCCGCGAGCGGCAGCAGGATGGCGAGCAGGCCCGCCGGCCACAGCCACCGCCCCCACCCCGCCGTGAGCCGCACGATCACCAGCATCACGGCGATCCCGTGCAGCACGCCGAAGTAGATGAAGCTCTGCGGGAACATGAACCACGAGCCCGCGGTCACCAGCAGTGCGCAGCCGGCGATCTGCGCCCAGCGGCGCCAGAAGCGCGGCCAGCCCTGCCCCTGCGCGTGGGCGACGGCCTGCCCGAGGCCGGCGCAGAACAGGAACAGGCTCACGATGGCGGTGCGCTGCCGGGTCCAGAACGGGTCGGCCAGGAAGTTCTCGTGGATCCAGCCGAAGTGATCGAGGTCGAAGCAGAAGTGGAACACCGTCATCCAGACGATGGCGGCGCCGCGCAGGGCGTCGATGCGGTCGAAGCGGTGGCGGCGGGGGACTGCACTCACGCGGCCGAGTGTAGTGGCGCGCCCGATTGACGCCCCCGGGCGGCGCCGTTCCAATCGCCCGATGTCCGCCACCCCGGTTGGCATGCCAACAAGAATGGAGATCGCCATGACGAGTTTCCGCCCCCTGCTCTGCATTGCCGCGCTGTGCACCCTGGCCGGCTGCAGCACCCCCATCATGCCCCCCGCGTCCACCACGCTGCCGGTCGCCCCGGCGCTGCAGGCCCTGCCGGGCGACGCCCCGCGCGTGGCCGGCAAGACCGAGATCCTGTGGCTCGGGCAGGCCACCACCCGCATCACCACGCCCGGCGGCAAGGTGATCCTGATCGACCCCTGGATCAAGACCAACCCGAAGACGCCGGCGCGCTGGAAGGACCTGTCCACCCTCGGCAAGGTGGACCTGATCCTGGTCACGCACGCGCACTTCGACCACTTCGCCGACGCCCCCGAACTGGCGAAGATGCACAACGCGCCCATGTACGGGCCGGCCGGCCTGGGCCAGACGGTGGCCACCTACGGCATCCTGCCGGCGGCGCTGGCGCCGCGCTTCGGCAAGGGCGGCACCATCCTGCCCTGGGGGCCGACGGGACCGAAGATCACCGCGGTGCACGCCGAGCACTCCTCCGAGCTGGGCTGGAAGGACGCTGCCGGCAAGGACGTCGTGCTGCCCGGGGGCGAGCCGGTGGGCTACATCATCGAGATGGAGAACGGCTTCAAGGTCTGGCACATGGGCGATACCGGCGTGTTCGGCGACATGCGCCTGATCGGCCAGATGTACCGGCCCGACGTGGTGCTGATGCCGATCGGCAACCACTTCGTCATGAGCCCGCAGGATGCGGCGATGGCGGTGCGCGACATGATCCGCCCGCGCTACGCGATCCCGATCCACTACGGCACCACGCCGCAGCTGCGCGGCACGCCGGCCGAACTGCTCACCGCCATGGGCTCCGCCACGGTGCCACGCATCCTGGTGCCGGAGCCGGGCCAGAAGTACGACTTCTGAGGCCGCCATGCCGCAGCGTGGGCTTGCGATGCACCTGCGGGTCGCCGCGACCGTCCTCTCCGCGGGCCTGCTGCTGGCCGCCTGCGCGAGCCCGAAGGAGCCGGTGGGCGACAACCGCTGCTACCCGCGCGCGGACGGGGCGCAGTGCATCACCCAGCCGCCGCGCGCGCTGGGCCTGCTGGCCGGCGGCACGCCCGTCACCGTGCGGGTGGACGCGCGCTGCGAATGGAATCCCACCGGCGTGATCCTGCAGCGCGGCGAGCGCTACCGGGTGGCCGTGACGAAGGTGGTGGAGCCCTGGGGCGGCGGCCCGCGCTTCCTGAGCGAAGGCGGCCGCCATACGCAGCGCTGGGCCCGCGCGAGCGCGCTGCCCATGCATGCGCTGGTCGGCGCCCAGGGGCGCGAGGAGAAGACCTTCTTCCCCGTCGGTCCGCAGGCCACGTTCACGGCGGCGAGCGGAGAGGAACTGCTGTTCTTCTCCAATACCTGGCCCGGCTACTTCGAGGCCAACCGCGGCTGCGTCGAAGTGGAGATCCAGCGCATCGGCGGGTGAGCGCGGCCGCCTCCGTGTGGCGCGAGCTGGGCCGCACGGACGCGCCCGCCGGCGCCGCTCCTGCAAGGAGGGGCCGATAAAATCGCCGCCTCCCATGTCCCTCCTGAACCACCAGCTCGAGCTCCTGGCGCCCGCACGCGATGCCGACATCGGCATCGAGGCGATCAACCACGGCGCCGACGCCGTCTACATCGGCGGCCCCGAGTTCGGCGCCCGCGTGTCCGCGAGCAATTCGGTGCAGGACATCGAGCGCCTGGCGAAGCATGCGCACCGCTTCGGCGCCCGCATCTTCGTCACCCACAACACCATCCTGCGCGACGACGAGCTCGATGGCGCGCGCAGGATGGCCTGGGACGTGTACCACGCCGGCGCCGACGTGCTGATC
>NZ_DASSVG010000263.1:0-4126 GCF_035706265.1 Ramlibacter sp.
GGATATCGCAATAGAGCGACATCACCAGGCCCAGGCCAGCCGCGGCCCCGTTGACTGCGGCCACGATCGGTTTCTGCACCGCCGGGAAGTACGTGTAGCGGGTCTGGTAATCCGCCCTGCGGTTCATGTCGTAGGGACGCATCCACTGCTGCGCGCGGATGTCATCCGGCGGCAGCACTTCCAGTTCGTCCATGTCCATGCCCGCGCAGAAGGCCCGGCCGGCCCCGGTCAGCACGATGGCACGCACTTCCGGGTCCTGCCCGGCGCGTTCCATGGCCTCGCGGATCTCGCGCTCCATGATCTTGGTGAGCGCGTTCATGCGCTCCGGGCGGTTAAAGGTGATCGTCGCGACGCTGTCGCGAACCTGGTAGCTCAGTTGCTCGAATGCCATGGGGTGCCCCTGCGGTTCGGTTCAAGTTGCCTGGATCAGGCGGGGAGCTGGATCGCGCGCGGCTCGAGGAATTCCTCCAGCCCGAACACGCCGTTCTCGCGGCCGATGCCCGACATCCCGAAGCCGCCGAAGGGAGCGGCGGGATTGAAGGGCGCGCCGTTGACGTCGACCTGGCCGGCGCGCAGGCGCCGCGCCACGGCCAGCGCCCGGGCGGAGTCGCCGGACCAAACGGCGGCGGCCAGCCCGTACGGCGTGCCGTTCGCGATGCGGACGGCATCGTCCTCGTCGTCGTACGCGATCACGCTGAGCACCGGCCCGAACACCTCCTCCTGCGCGACGCGCGACTGGGCTTGCACCTTCGCCAGCACGGTCGGCGCGACGAAGTAGCCCTGGGCCGGCACTGCGGCTTCACCAGGGCCGCCGGTCAGGCGCAGCGCGCCCTCGGCCGCCGCGGCATCGATGTACTGCTGCACGCGCTGGCGCTGGTCGGCCGAGACCAGCGGGCCGAGGCGCGTGTCACCGGAACACGGGTCGCCCATCACGAACGCGGCGACGCCCTTCTTCAGCAAGGCCAGGCACTCCTCTTCGCGCGAGCGCGGCACCAGCACGCGCGTGATGGCGGTGCAGGTCTGGCCGCTATTGAGGAAGCAGGCCGAGAGGGCGTGCTTCATGGCCTGAGCGAGATCGGCGTCCGGCAGCACCACGGAGGCGGACTTGCCCCCGAGTTCCAGCGCGACCCGCTTGATGCCGGCGCCAGCGAGGCTCGCCACGCGGCGGCCGGCGGCCGTCGAACCGGTGAAGGACACCATGTCGATGCCGGCGTGGCCCACCAGGGCTTCCCCGACGACGGCACCCTGTCCCGGCACGAGGTTGAAGACGCCGGCGGGCAGGCCCGCTGCCTCGATCGCCCGCGCCAGGGCATAGGCCGCGGCGGGCGCCAGCTCGGAGGGCTTGAGGACCACGGTGCAACCTGCGGCAAGCGCCGGCGCCACCTTGCCGGTGATCTGGTGCAGCGGGTAGTTCCAGGGCGTGATGCAGGCGACCACGCCGACCGGCTCCTGCGACACGATGGAGTGGCCGACGCGCGATTCGAAAGCCAAGCCGTCGGCAATGTCCGCGTAGGCGCTCCACGCTGCGATCGGCGCCTGCACCTGGATGCGACGGGCGAGCTTCAACGGCATGCCCACCTCGCGCGTGATCGCCTCGGCCAGCGCGTCGGCCTGGGCCGAGAGCTCCGCGGCGATGCGGCGCAGGAAGGCCGTGCGCTGCGCCAGGGGCGTGGCGGACCAGGCCGGGAAAGCGGCGCGAGCCGCCGCGACGGCGGCATCCGCCTCGCCCTGGCCCGCCAAGGCCACCTGGGCGAGCGGCTGCTCGCTGAAGGAGTCGTGGATCGTGAGCGTCCCCTGCGGCTGGATCTCGCGCCAGGCGCCGGCAATGTACGCGTCTTTGTAGTGCAGCATCGATACTCCTCAGGCGGCCTGCAGCTGGGCGCGCTGCTGCTTCTTCTTGGCGCGCGCCTCCAGGAAGCCGCGCATGATCTCCTGGGGCTCGCCGGTGGCGTACTCGTCGCGGTGGTAGCGCACCACCGCCTCGCAGGCATCGTCGAAGCCGGCCTGCGTCAGCAGGCGGAATCGCTCCTTGGTCAGGCGCAGCGCGTTCGCCGGAAGCTGCGCGAAGCGCTCGGCGATCTCCAGCGCCTTGGGCAGCACCTGGTCCCTGGGCACGGCGTGGTTCAGCAGGCCCAGTTCCAGCGCACGCTCTCCGGTGATCAGTTCACCCAGCAGCGACATCTCGACGTTGTGCGCGTGGCCGAGGTACAGCGTCATCATCCAGGAGCCGAGGATGCTGGCGAGGCCGACCCGCACCTCGGGCTGGCCGATCGACATTTCGGGATAGCCGATGCGGATGTCGGCCAGCAGCCCCATCTGGAAGCCGGTACCGGCGGCGGTGCCGTTGAAGGCCACCACCAGCGGCTTGTCCAGGTCGCGCAGCGACTGGAACATGGTGGCCTGGTGCCGCATCCAGGCCTCGACCTGCTCGGTGCGGAAGCTCGCCGCCTCGGCGAGGTCCTGGCCGGAGGAGAAGGCACGCTCGCCGGCGCCCGTCAGCACGATCGCACGGATCGCGGTGTCCGCGTTGAGCTCCTGCATGGCGGCGATGATCCCGTCGCGCATCGGGGCGCTGATCGCGTTGAGCGATTCGGGGTGGTCGAGGGTGACGATCGCGATGCGGCCGCGCCGCTCGATGTGGACGTGTTTCTTCATGACTCGATGGATTCCAGTTGCTTGGCCGGGGCGGCCGTTTGCGCCTGCGCCTGCGGCAGGCGGCGTTCGATCAGTGCGTCGACCACCACCACGCCTTCGCCGGCGGAGCGGACGATCACGGGGTTGAGGTCGATGGAGGCGATGTCGCCCTTGCTGGCGGCCATCAGCGCACCGACGCCGACCACCGCCTCGCAAAGGGCGTCCAGGTCCATCGGCGACTCGCCGCGCACGCCGGCGAACAACGGCGCGACGCGCAAGCCTTGCAACGCGGCGCGCACTTCGGAGCCGTCGAACGGCGGCACCAGCAGGCAGAAATCGGGCATCGCCTCGATGTACTTGCCGCCGTCGCCGACCATGACGACGGGACCGAACACCGGGTCGACCTTGGCGCCGATGGCGAACTCGCGGCGGCCGCGTTCCATGCGGGCCACGATCACGCCTTCCCAGGCCACACCCAGCTTGTGCATGCCGAGCCGGCAGTTCTCAAAGGCCGCGCGGAGTTCGGCCTCTCCATCCACGTTCAGGAACACCAGCCCGTACTCCGACTTGTGCGGCAGGCCTTCGGAGCAAGCCTTCACCGCGACGGGGCCCTTCAGCTCGCGCCAGGCGGCCACGGCCTCGTCGGCAGAGAAGCAGACGCGGTGCGGCACCACCGGAACCGCTGCGCGCGCCAGCAGCGCCAGGCTGTCCGCCTCATTGAGGAAGGGCGCCGAACCGGCCCGCAGTTCGATGGCAGGCACGCGGGGGAGCACGGGCTGGGGGCTGGCCATCAGGGCAAGGTGGCGGGTGAACTGGTCGAGCGCCTGCAGCGCCTGGCGCTCGCTCGGGAACGTGACCACGCCATGGCGGCGGAACGGTGCCAGCGCGGACGCCAGCGTCGCAGTCACCACCACGGTCTTGCCGGTCGCGGCCTCGAAGGCGGCGGTGTCCTGCGCGATGCGTTCGAGGTCATAGCCTTCGCCAGCCACCGGCAGACTGATGAGGAACAGGTCGGCTGCCGCATCGGGGGCGAGGCCTTGCAGCACCTTGCCGAACACTTCGCTGTTGCCCATCAGCGCCGTGGTGAGGTCGATCGGGTTGTCACAGGTCGCGAACGAAGTGAGGGCGTGGCCGACGTTGCGGCGCGTCTCCAGGCTCAGCTGCGCCAGCGGCAGACCGAGTTCGTCGGCGGCGTCGGCGCACATCACGCACGAGGATCCGCTGTTGCTGATCACGACCAGGTTGCGCCCGGGCCGGCGCTGGCCTTTCAGGTACAGCTCGGCGACCTGCACGATGCTGGCAGGATCGGCGGCACGCCAGATCCCGTGGCGGTGGAAGAACGCATCGACGACGCCGTCCGCATTGACCAATGCGCCGGTGTGCGACTGCGCAGCGGCCATGCCGCTCGCACTGCGGCCGGCCTTCAGCGCGATCACGGGGACGCCGCGCTGGCGCGCCAGGGCGGCGGCCCGGGCCAGCGTGTCCGGGTCCT
>NZ_DASSVG010000264.1:0-8785 GCF_035706265.1 Ramlibacter sp.
CGCCGAAGAGGATGTCTTCCAGGGCGCGGCTCATCGCAGGATCCGCACCTTCTTCTCGAGGATGGCGCCCGCCCAGGCAATGAGCAGGCCGGATACCAGATACATCGGGGCAGCGACGGCGAAGGCAGACATCCCGGCGGCGGACTCGTTGGCGATCCGGGCCACGAGCGCCGTGAGCTCCCGCCCCGGCAGGGGCACCTGGGATGCCAACGACGTCGAGAGCATCAGCGCGATGAGCAGCGAGGTCATCGGTTGCACGACCGAGCGCAGCGCCTGCGGCAACACGATGGACGTGACGATGACCAGGGGACGCATGCCCAGGCTGCGGGCGGCCTCCACCTGGCCACCGGCGACGGTGTTGATGCCCGTGCGCAGGTAGTCCGCCGTGAACGCGGAGCACACCAGGGCCAGGGTCAGGATCACGCTGGGCTCATAGTCGATCACCACCTCGAGATCGGGCAGCGCGAACACGATGAAGATCAGCAGCGCGACGGCCGGGATGTTGCGGAACACCTCGACATAGCCGGTCAGCACGAAGCGGAGCGGCCGCAACGGCAGGAGCCGCGCCACCGTCACCACGATGCCCAGCGCGAAGCCGGCCACGAACGACAATGCCGTGAGCTTCCAGGTGAGCAAAAGGGCCTGCCCGAAGGCAGGCCCGTGGTCGGCCAGGAGCCGGAAGACACTACCCATCTGTCAGGGAAGCGCAGGCGGCGTCGGGACGTTGGTGCTCCCGGTGCGCTGCCCGATCGCCAGCGTCCACAACTTGGCCCAGGTGCCATCAGCCTCGATCTTCTTCAGGAAGGCATTGACGAAGGCCACGCCGTCCGAGCCTTTGGGCAGGCCGATTCCATAGGGGTCCGCCGGACCGAAGGGTGCTCCGGCCAGCTTCGCGTCGCCGGTGCCGAGGCTCAGGACATTGAGCAGCAGCGTGTAGTCGGTCACGTAGGCGTCCACGCGTCCCTGGCGCAGGGCGTCGACGGCCTCCTGGTGGGTCTGGAACTCCTGCACGATGGCCTTGGGCGCGAATTGCGCCAGGATCGCGGGCCCCGTCGATCCCGCCTGGGTGGCGGTCTTCTTGCCGGCAAGATCGTTGTACGACTGGATGGACTTGTTGTTCGACTTGACCAGCACCCCCGCCTGGGAGGTGTAGTAGGGACCGGCGAAGGAGATCTTCTCCGCGCGGGCCGGCGTGATCGAATAGGTGGCCAGCACCATGTCCACCTGGTCGTTGACGAGGACCTGTTCGCGGGTGGACGAGGTGACCTGCGTGAACTGGTATTTGGACCCGTCGCCCAGGATGTACCGCGTCAGGAGCTGGGCCAGGCCCGCATCGAAACCGCGGATCTTGCCGTCCTTTTCGTTGAGCAGCGAGAAGAGGTTCGAGGTCTGGGTGCCGCCGAGCCGCAGCGTGCCGGCCTGCTTGATCTTGCTGGCCCATTTGCTCGAGGCGATGGTCGCGGCATCGGCCACGGGGCCCTGGGCGACCAGCGCGTCGAAGGCTGCCGCATTGATGGGGGTGCCTTGGGCGAAGAGCGGCGCACCGGTTGCGACGGCCAGTGCGACCACGGTGGTTTTCAGGAAGGATGAGATCGTCATCGGTTCTCTCGAGGGGTGTGGACTGCCGCCGAATGTAGCAGCCCTGCGCAGGGCGACGGAGGTCCTCGCCGGTCCGGTTAAATTGCAGGCCATGAAGATCCTGATCCTCGGCGCCGGCGCGATCGGCGGCTATTTCGGAGCGCGCCTGGTGCAGGCGCAGGGCGACGTGACCTTCCTCGTACGGGAGAGGCGCGCGGCCCGGCTGCGCGAGCGCGGCCTGGTCGTCCACGCCATCGACGGCAAGTTCAGGCAGGACGTGCGGACGGTCCTCGCATCCGAGCTCGATGCCCGGTTCGACCTGGTGCTGCTGGCGTGCAAGGCCTACGACCTGGAGGATGCGATCGCATCGATCCGGCCGGCGCTGCGGGGCGATGCCCACGTGCTGCCGCTGCTGAACGGGATCGCGCACATTGCCCGGCTGCAGGAGGCCTTCGGCGCGCAGCGCGTGCTCGGGGGCAGTTGCCACATCCCGGCGACGATGACGGAGGAGGGCGAGATCGTCCAGCTCGCGACCCTGCACCGGATCGTCTTCGGGCTGCTGCCGGAGAGCGGCGCGGCCGCGCAGGACAAGCTGCAGCGCCTGCTGGCCTTGTTCCGCGCGACGCCCGTCGATGCCGTCCTGTCCGAGGACATCTGGCAGGACCTGTGGGAGAAGTTCGTCGGCCTCGCCACGCTGGCGGCCAGCACCTGCCTGATGCGTGCGGCGGTCGGCGACATCCTGGCGAGCGACGAGGGCGCGGCGTACGTACAGCAGACCTTCGATGCGTGCGCGCGGGCGGCGGAGGCGGCGGGGCATCCGCCGCGAGCAGCGGCTCGGTCGGGCTTCGAACAGCTGCTGCAGCAGCGCGGCTCGACCCTCACGGCCTCCATGCTGCGCGACATCGAGGCGGGCGCACCGACGGAAGGGGCGCACGTCGTGGGAGACATGCTGCGCCGGGTGCAGGCCCTGGGCGTGGACCCCGGCGCACTGCGGCCGGCGTGGATCCACCTGCAAAGCTACGAGCATCGGCGGCAGCGCGTATCCTCCCGGTGAAATGACATCCTCCGACGAATCGCTCAGCTGCTCGGACAACGCAGGCCGGCATCGCTTCGAACTGCACGTCGCCGGCCAGCTCGCCGCGTATGCCGAGTACAACGTGCTGAAGAACGGCCTGCTGCTCACGCACACCGAAGTGCTTCCGGCCTTCGAAGGGCGCGGCATCGGATCTGCGATCGCCCGCCATGCATTGGAGAGCGCGCGGCAGCAGTCGCTCTCCGTGATTCCGGTCTGCCAGTTCATGGCGGCCTTCCTTCGCAAGCACCCGGAATACCAGGACCTGGTGACGCTGGAAAACCGGCGCGCGTTCCGGATCTGAAGGGCACGCGCCTGCTCGCCGCCCGGCGAGCATGTACGAAAGCGCACCTGCAGCAGCAAGTCGCCTGTGCCTTCAGTCCAAAGGACGAAGACGCCGCCGGGGTCGACCTCTAAAACTTGCGGCTCCACGAGCAACTGGGAGTCCGAGCAGGATCACCGTATCTTCTTCCTGAACACCCACGCATGGCCAGCTCCCCTGGCTCGCTGGCGTCTCTGTGAGCGGCCCGAAGGGGACGGGCGCTCGGAACCACACTTTTCTCTCGTACCCCGGCCCCCGGCATTCGTGCCCTGAAGGAGGGACTCATGACTTCCGTCGTTCAAAACGGCGCGGACGGCGTTCCGCGCTACCTGGCCTTTCCCCTTGGCGAGCCCGTGAAAGGGCTGGCATCGCTGGCGCCCCAGGCGCAGGCCGATGACTTCCTGCGCAGCCGCGGCGCACTGCTGGCGCTCCCCGCCGCCACGCTCGCCGCGCTGTCCAAGCCGCCGGCGAGCTGGCCGGAGCCGGACTTCAACCAGCTGCGGGCCGAAACGCAGAAGCAGGTGATGGACTCCTACGTCGTCGGTTACGCGCAGACCTACTTCGGCCTGCCGGTGGTCGGCGCCGGCGTCAGCGTGATGCTGCGCGACGACCCGCGCGCGGTGCTCGCAGCGACTTCGACCGTGCACCACGACATCCAGGTCACGCGCCCCAGCGACGAGGCGATCAAGCGCGCCATGGCCCTGTTCACCCGCTCGCCGGGCACCGTGACGCGGCTGTCCGACGTCGGCATCGCCACGCCCGCGGACGGCCTGGACGAGGCGCAGCGCGAGACGCGCATCAACGCCGCCCGCCTGGTCGTCTTCCGCTACGACGCGGCGCGTCGCTCGGGCGATCCGCACCCGCAGGCACCGCACGACGAAGGCCTGCAGGAGCCGCCGCTGCCCAGCCTGCCGCTGCCGCCGCTGCCCCCTTCGATCGAGGATGGCGCCTTCTACGTAGCGGTCGAGGCCTACCTGACGCTGACCACCCCGCCCTGGGGCCGGATCAACTGGGTGATGTACGTCGACGTCGCCACCCTGGGCGTGCTGCAGCTCAAGCCGCTGGTCGACCATGCGGTCGCCAACGTGTTCCTGCGCGACCCCATCACGAAGGGCAGCGGCCTCACGCCGGGGGCAACGACGCCCCAGCTCAATCCCCTGCGCGACGCGGTGGCGCTGACGGGGCTGGACGCGCCGGTCTCCGGCACGCAGGCCCTGACCGGCAACTACGTGAGGATCATCGATGCCGTTGCGCCCACGGTGCCGGTGCCGAGCACGACCACGCCCTTCAACTTCGTGTACGACACCCGCACGAACAACTTCGCCGCGGCCAACGCCTACTTCCAGTGCGACCGCTTCTTCCGCCTGGTCAATGACATCGGCTTCACGGTGTCGAGCTACTTCGACGGCACCTCGTTCCCGATCACGGCCGACCACCGGGCGTTCGGCGGCAATACCATCAACGCGCGTTGCCCGGGCAACGCCACCGGCAACGGCATCGGCACGGTGGAATTCGCACTGGCGGACCTGGGGGACACGGCCAACCCGCTCGGGATCGCCGCGGACTGGCGCGTGGTGCTGCACGAGCTGGCCGGCCACGGGATCCTGTGGGACCACGTGAATTCGCCGAACTTCGGGTTCGCGCACAGCGCGGGCGACAGCGTCGCCGCCATCCTGAACGACCCCGGCTCCGCCGCGCCGGACCGCTTCGTGACCTTCCCCTGGCTCAACGTCATCGGCCGGCGGCACGACCGCACGCCCGCGAGCGGCTGGGGCTGGGGCGGCGCCAACGACATCGGCGGCTACAGCAGCGAGCAGGTCCTCTCCAGCACCTTGTTCCGCATGTACCGGTCGATCGGCGGCGATTCGGCCTCGGTGCCCCGGCGCGAGTTCGCGGCCCGGTCGGCGGCCTACCTGATCCTGCGCGCGGTCGGCCAGCTGACGCCGGCCACCAACCCGGGCAACGCCCTCGGCTTCGAGCAGCAGCTCGAAGTGGCCGACGCCGGCGTCTGGACCTCTACCAACCCGGCGGAGACGCATGCCGGAGGCGCCTACTGGAAGGTGATCCGGTGGGCCTTCGAGAAGCAGGGCCTGTTCAAGGCGCCCGGCGCGCCGAGCACCGCGGAAGGCGCGTCCCCGCCGGTGGCTGTCTACATCGACGACGGCCGGCATGGCGAGTACCCGTTCCTGGCCAATCACTGGAGCTGCACCGACATCTGGAACCGCCGCACGGTGGGTGAGGGTGGCGGTGTCCACGAGGAGCCGGTGGTCGGCACGACAAACTATGCGTACGTGCGGATCAAGAACCGCGGCACCCAGGCGGCGTCGGGGATCACGGTGAAGGGCTTCCACTGCCAGCCGGGCATCGGGCTGACGTATCCCGACGACTGGGAGCCGATGACCACCGCGCAACTCGGTGCGCCGAACCTCGCCGCCGGCGATGCGGTGGGCGTCGTGGTCGGGACGTTCGAGTGGACGCCCTCGCAGGTGGGCCACGAATGCATGTTCTTCAGCGTCTCGGCGACGGGGGATCCCAGCAACATCGACGGCCGCATCACCGGCTCCATCCCCGAGTGGCGCCTGGTGCCGCACGACAACAACATCGGCCAGCGCAACGTGCATCCGGTGGCCATGTCGCTGACGCGCGCGGACCTGGCGCGACGCCTGTTCTGGCTGCGCAACCCGTTCGACCGCCACGTGAAGGTGACGCTGAAGGCCACCCTGCCTGACTTCCTCCGCGAGCGCGGCTGGAAGCTCGAGTTCGTCTCGGCGGGCGGGGCGGCCTTCGGCATGCAGCCGGGTGCGCGGCGCGAAGTCGTGTTCGCGATGAGCGCCGGCCAGCCCTTCGATCGCAAGGTCGTCCCCGCCGACAGCGAGGCACGCACCATCGTCATCACCGCCGAGGCGGACGGCATCCCGCTGGGCGGCATGGGCTACGAGGTCGATCCGGACTACAAGCCGGCGGTGCCGGGCCACCATGGGCCGGGCTTGCCGGAGGCGTGTGCACCGGGGGCGATGGAGTTGCTGAAGTGCCTGCGCCTGGACCGGGCCGACATCGAGGACGTCGAGGTCCGGCGCGTGACGGTCGACATTACCTTCAAGAGCGGCTGCCGCTGAGGGTTGCTGGCGGTGCCGGAAGCCCGGGGGGCTGTCCGCACCGCCAGCGAGGGCCCTGCGATCGCCTCAACGCCCTGGCCGGTTCTCCCCCCGCGCGAACGACATGGACAAGGCGTACCACCCCGTGATGCTCCCCGGCGCCGCGCCTGCCGCTTCGAGCGCTGCCGGCGCGAGCGCCTCGCGGACCTGCGCTTGCAGGGCCTCGAGGTCGTAGGCGCAGACGACGAACACCCAATCCGCGCTGCGATCGGCATTGCCCCGGATCTTCTGCTCCGTGGTCGGGGCGATCGCGGGCGTGTCGGTGCGCAGCAGGTGCGCGCCGCCGAGGCCCGCGCGCAGCGGCAGCGCCTCCGCCAGCGAACCCAGTGCGTCCTGCAGGCGCTGCGCCTCACCGTCGCGCGGCGACAGCCGCAGCGTCATCGCATGCCGGGCCACGCCGACGCCGTGCGAATGCAGCACGCGCGTCTGGCTGCGCACCATGTTGCGGTGGTGCGGCATGAGCTTGGTGGACCAGGGCGTCGGCGCATTCAGCCGCGCGAGGTACTCGGGGGAACTGAGCGCAGCGTGCTCCTGCAGCTCGTACAGGATGAAGAAGCCTTCACCGCCGTCGGCCGCCGCCCAGCGCGACGCACGCAGGAAGCCCGGCAGCGCCAGCCGCTCCGGGAAATGCTCGTGCGAGTGCCAGTCTTCGAATTCGGCGCGCATGTCCGGCGCCATGTCCCACCACATCGCCAAGGCGGATTCACCCAGCAGTGCCATCGTCCTTCCTTCTCCGTCCGTTCAAACCACTCGCGCTTCCCGGCGCCGCAGCAGGGGCGAACTCGTCGCCGCGATCGCCAATTCGCCGGCGGCGTGCACGAGCGGCGACCCGAGCTCCTGCATCCGCGTGACCGTCAGCCGCTGCAACGGGCCCGCGATGGTGATCACGCCCGCCACTTCGCCGCCGCGCCGGGTCACCGGCGCGGCCATGGCGCTCATGCCCGGTGCGTACATCTCAACGATCATGCTGAACCCGCGCCTGCGGTCTTCCTCCAGCACCTTCATCAGCGCCTTGAAGGTGGTCGGCGCCTTGGGGCCGTATTCACGCGCCGAGCCGAAGCCCTGGCGCGCGACGAGTTCCGTCGCACGCTCTTCGCTCAACGTCATGAGCCATGCATGCCCGCCTGCGCTGCACGACAGGCGCACGTCGATGCCCATGTCGGGGTCGTAGCGCAGGCCGGCGCGTGCACCTTGCGCCTTCGCGACGAAGGTGAGGCGGTCGCCGTCGACCAGCGCAAGGCGGACCAGCTCGCCCGAGACTTCCGCGAGTCGGTCGATGATCGGCTGCGCGATGTCCACGATGCCCGCCGCGCCGAGAAAGCTCAAGCCCAGCGCGGGCAGCCGGGTGGTCAGGGCGTAGTCGCCCATGTCGCGCAACTGCCGCACGTAGCCACAGCGCACCAGGTCGGCCAGCAGGCGATGGCACGCGCTGCGCGGCAGGTGCAGTTCATCCGCCACTGCGGCGAGCGCCACGCCCTCCGGCTGCGCGGCCAGCGTTTCCAGGATGCGCAGCGTGCGATCGACGGTGCCTGTGGGTGCGGCGTTGGGATTCGTCATGTGAAAAGAGATTCCGGCTCGGAACGGCTTTCAAGCAGTGTCCCTATCATGCCCGCACTTTGATCCACATCAAACAGGAGATACGCGTGAACCCGATCACCCGCCGCGGCCTCGCCGCCCTCGCCTTCGTCCTGGCTGCCGGCAGCGCCGGTGCGCAGGTGCAGGAGCGCACCATCAAGTTCGGCCACTTGAACAACGTGGGCCACCCCACCAGCCTCGGCGTGCAGAAGTTCGCCGAGATCGTGGCGGCGAAGAGCGGCGGCAAGATCAAGGTGCAGGAGTTCGCCGCTTCGCAACTAGGCAACGAGCTGCAGCAGCAGTCGGCGCTGCAAGGCGGCGTGCAGGAGATGCTGGTTGCCTCCACCACGTCGCTGAACGGCATCGTGAAGGAGTTCGGCCTGCTCGATTTCCCGTTCCTCTTCGCCAACGCGAAGCAGGCCGATGCGATGGTCGACGGCCCCCTCGGCAAGGCGCTCGCCGCCAAATTGCCCGAGAAGGGCGTGGTGGTGCTGGGCTTCTTCGACCTGGGCTTTCGCAACGTGACGAACAGCAAGCGCCCGATCATGAAGGGGGCCGACCTCGAAGGCCTGAAGCTGCGCGTGATTCCCAACCCCGTCTTCCTCGAAACCTTCAAGACCTTCCACGCGAACCCGCTGCCCATGCCCTTCGCCGAGCTGTACGGCGCGCTCGAGAGCAAGGCGGTGGACGGGCAGGAGAACCCCTTCGCCGTCATCGCGTCGAGCAAGTTCTACGAAGTGCAGAAGTACGTGAGCGGCACGAACCACGTCTATGCAACCAATCCCATTCAGGTCAGCAAGCGCTTCTGGGATCGTCTCTCCGCGGAGGAGAAGAAGATCATCCAGGAGGCCGCGACCGAGGCGCAGAACTGGCAACGCGCGGTGAGCCGCGAGGTTTCCAGCAAGGCGCTGGGCGAGCTCACCGCCAAGGGCATGGTCTACAACGACGTGCCGCCCGCCGAACTGGCCAAGATGCGCGCCGCGGTGCGACCGGTGTACGACAAGTTCTCCGGCGCGTACGACCCGGCCATCGTGAATCTCTTCAAGTCCGAGCTGGAACGCGTCTCCCGACTCTGACCCGAAC
>NZ_DASSVG010000265.1:0-11874 GCF_035706265.1 Ramlibacter sp.
TCTCGCGCAAGGCGCGGTCGACGACCTCCCGCTTGGTGCGGGCGCCGCAAACCTGCATGGCCTGCGCGATCAGGGTTTCGTCGATGTCGATATTCGTCAGCACGCCATTCAATATATAGGGCGTGTACACGATGTCAACGCCACCTATCCGAGCGTCACCCTGGCGAACTTGCGCTTGCCCACCTGCACGACGTAGGTGCCGGCACCCAGCTTCAGACCCTTGTCGCTCACCGGCGACTGGTCCACCCGCACGCCGCCGCCGTCGATCAGGCGGTTGGCCTCCGAGGTGGAGGGCGCCAGGCCGGCCTGCTTCAGCAACTGCGCGATGCCCAGCGGCGCACCGGAGAGCGTCACTTTCGGAATCTCGTCCGGCAAACCGCCCTTGCTGCGGTTGACGAAGTCCTGTTCCGCCGCATCGGCTGCGGCGGCATCGTGGAAGCGCGCGGTGATCTCCTTGGCCAGCATCACCTTGGCGTCGCGCGGGTTGCGGCCACCTTCCACCTCCTGGCGCAAGGCGGCGATCTGCGCCTCGGTGCGGAAGGACAGCAGCGTGTACCAGCGCCACATCAGGGTGTCGGAGATCGACATCACCTTGGCGAACATGGTGTTGGCGTCCTCGGTGATGCCGATGTAGTTGCCCTTGCTCTTGGACATCTTCTCGACGCCGTCCAGGCCTTCGAGCAGCGGCATGGTCAGGATGCACTGCGGCTCCTGCCCGTATTCGGCCTGCAGGTGGCGGCCCATGAGCAGGTTGAACTTCTGGTCGGTGCCCCCGAGCTCCAGGTCGCTTTTCAGCGCCACCGAGTCGTAGCCCTGCATCAGCGGGTAGAGGAACTCGTGGATCGAGATCGGCGTGCCGGCCTTGAAGCGCTCGTGGAAGTCGTTGCGCTCCATCATGCGGGCCACCGTGTACTTCGCCGCGAGCTGGATCATGCCGCGCGCCCCCAGCGGGTCGCTCCACTCGCTGTTGTAGCGAAGCTCGGTCCTGGCCGGATCCAGGATCTTGTACGCCTGCGCCCGGTAGGTCTCGGCGTTCACCTTGATCTGCTCCGCCGACAGCGGCGGCCGGGTGGTGTTGCGTCCCGAGGGGTCGCCGATCATCGACGTGAAGTCCCCGATCAGGAAGATCACGGTATGGCCCAGATCTTGCAGCTGGCGCAGCTTGTTCAGGACCACGGTGTGGCCCACGTGGATGTCCGGCGCGGTGGGGTCGAGCCCCAGCTTGATGCGCAGCGGCACCCCGGTGGCCTCGGCGCGGGCCAGTTTGCGGATCCAGTCTTCCTGCGGGATCAGTTCCTCCGCCCCCCGCAAGGTGACCGCCAGGGCTTCCCGGACCTTTTCCGATTCCGGGAATTTTTGTGTAACAGCTTCTTGATTCATAAGGGGTTTTACAGAGGACGCGGCCGCTGAGGTGGCTATACTCCGGCTCGTTTTGCGTCTGCCGATTCTAGTTGCGGCAGGTTTTATCTCTCCCCGCCATCAGCGCGTTTCGCATGATGGTGAAGGGAAACACCGGGGACTTTCGTAGGACGACTCCTGCAACCCGGTACAACAACTGGGACGAATACGTTGAAGCAAACTTGGCTGACCGCCGGGGAGCGCCTCGTTGCACGTGCAGCCCACGTGCTTGAGCACCACCCCCGCCAGCTCACGGCAATCGTAGCCGCCCTGCTGCTGTCCGCCGGCGGCGGCGCCTTCGCCGTGGCTTCCCTCGGGCCGGATCCCGCCGCCCTGCCGGTGCGCGAGATCCTGGAAAGCGTGCAACCCCTGCCGCTGGAGCAGCAGGCCGAGGCGCTGGACGCCCACCATTTCAGCCTCTATACGGCGGAAGCGGTGCGCTCCTCCGACACCGCCGAATCGCTGCTGGCCCGCCTGGGCGTGAACGATCCGGTGGCCGCCTCCTTCCTGCGCCAGGATCCGATCGCCCGCCCGATGGTGCTGGGCGCCCCGGGCCGCCAGGTCACCGCCGAAACCAGCGACAACCGCAACCTGCTGCGCCTGAGCGTGCGCTGGCCGGTGGACGACCGGAGCTTCCGCCGCCTGATCGTGGAGCGCCAGCCCTCCGGCCAGTTCACCAGCCGCATGGAGACGGCGCCGCTGGTCGCCTCGCTGCGCGTGGGCAGCGGCACCATCCGCACCAACCTGTTCCAGGCCGTGGACGAAGCCGGCCTCTCCGACGCAGTCACGACGCAGCTGGTGGACATCTTCTCCACCGACGTCGACTTCCACCGCCTGCGCGCCGGCGACCGCTTCGCGGTGGTCTACGAGACGCTGGAGGCCGATGGCGAGCCGATGCGCACCGGCCGGGTGGTTTCCGCCCAGTTCGTCAACGCCGGCCGCGAGCTGGAGGCCGTGTGGTTCGAGCAGCCCGGCCAGCGCGGCGGCTATTTCGATTTCCAGGGCCGCAGCCTGGAGCGCACCTTCCTCGCCTCGCCGATGGAGATCACGCGCATCACGAGCCATTTCTCGATGCGCTTCCACCCGATCCACCGCACCTGGCGCGCCCACACCGGCGTCGACTACGGCGCGCCGCGCGGCGCCCCGGTGCGCACGGTGGGTGACGGGCAGGTCCAGTTCACCGGCGTGCAGAACGGCTACGGCAACGTGATCGAGATCGACCACGGCAACGGCAACGCCACGCTCTATGCGCACCTGAGCCGCATCGACGTGCACCGCGGCCAGCGGGTCGAGCGCGGCCAGCGCATCGGCGCGGTGGGCTCCACCGGCTGGGCGACCGGGCCGCACCTGCACTTCGAGTTCAAGGAAAACGGCATCCAGCGCGATCCGCTGGAAGTGGCGCGCCGCCACGTCGCCCCGATGGAGCTGACGGCGCAGTCGCGCCCGCAGTTCGAGCGCGTGGCCAGCGTCATGCGCACCCAGCTCGCCGTGGCCGCTTCGGCCACCATGTTCGCCTCGGCGCGCTGACCAAAGCCGTCACCCTCGCGCAGGTGGGGTGTGACGAAACTGTCAGGCCGGGGGCCCGCGTCCGATACGATGCGGGCCATGGCGGACCTTTTCATCGGCCTCATGTCCGGCACCTCCATGGACGGTGTCGACGGCGTGATCGCGGATTTCTCCTTCTCCGGCGTGCGGGTGCTGCAGCATGCGAGCTGCGGCTTCGACGCCGCCCTGCGTTCCGAGCTGATGGCGCTCAACGCCTCGGGCCCGGACGAACTGCACCGGGCCTGGCTGGCCGGCAACGCGCTGATGCGCGTCTATGCGGACGTGGTGCGCAAGCTGCTCGCCCGCGCCTCGCTGAAGCCGCAGGAAATCGAGGCCGTGGGCGCGCACGGCCAGACCGTGCGCCACCGGCCGCAGATGTACGACGGCACCGGCTACACCATCCAGCTCGCCCAGCCCGCCCTGCTCGCGGAGCTCACCGGCATCCGCGTGGTCGCCGATTTCCGCAGCCGCGACGTCGCCGCCGGCGGCCAGGGCGCCCCGCTGGCGCCGGTGTTCCACCAGGCGGTGTTCTCGCGCACGGGCCAGACGGTGGGCGTGCTCAATCTGGGCGGGATCTCCAACATCACCGTGCTGCGCACCGACGGCAGCGTGCACGGCTTCGACTGCGGCCCCGGCAACGCCCTGATGGACGGCTGGTGCCTGCAGCACACCGGCAGCCCCTACGACGACGACGGCCGCTGGGCGGCCAGCGGGCAGGTGCTGCCCGGCCTGCTCGCCTCGCTGCTGGCGGAGCCCTATTTCCACCAGGCGCCGCCCAAGAGCACCGGCCGCGACCTGTTCAACCGGCCCTGGCTGGAGGCGCACCTGCAGAACTTCCCCGGCGCCGCGCCGCAGGACGTGCAGGCGACCCTGACCGAGCTCACGGCCCGGACCTGCGCGGAGGCCATCGAGCGCCATGCCGGCGCGCTGCAGCGCCTGATCGTGTGCGGCGGCGGCGCCCTCAACGGCTACCTGATGCGGCGCCTGGCCGCCCTGCTGCCGCAGGCCCAGGTGCTTTCGAGCGCCGAGGCCGGCCTGCCGCCGCTGCAGGTGGAAGCCGCCGCCTTCGCATGGTTCGCCATGAAGTGCGTGCGCGGCGAAAAACTGCACCTGGAAAACACCACGGGCGCCCGAGGCGCCCGTGTGCTGGGGGGAATCTATCCCGCTTAATGGTCGGCCGGCGAGAAGCTGGAGCCGCAGCCGCAGGTGGTGGCGGCGTTCGGGTTCTTGATCACGAACTGCGCGCCCTGCAGGTCTTCCTTGTAGTCGATCTCGGCGCCCACCAGGTACTGGTAGCTCATGGCGTCGATCAGCAGCGAGACGCCGTTCTTCACCATCACGGTGTCGTCGTCGTTGGCGATCTCGTCGAAGGTGAAGCCGTACTGGAAGCCCGAGCAGCCGCCGCCCTGCACGAAGACGCGCAGCTTCAGCTCGGGGTTGCCTTCTTCCGCGATCAGCTCGGCCACCTTGTTCGCTGCGCTGTCGGTGAAGATCAGCGGGGCGGGCATTTCGTGGGTGACTTGTTCGGCGACTGCGCTCATGGGCTCTCTTTCGACGGTATTGACCCCGATGGTAAGCCGGCCGCAGCTCGGCCGTCCATCAGGCGTTCTTTGTCGCCAGCTTCAGTAAGGGCTTTTCCTCTTCGGAGGCCCCGTTCATCAGCGGACGCAACGAACCGCAGATGGTGGCACCTTGATGCATCTCAAGGGCGACGTAGCAGACGTCGCCCTCGATCTTGGCCTTGGGCTGCAGCTCCAGCAGCTCGCGGGCGTGGACCGGGCCGCGCACGGTGCCGTTGATGATCACGTGATCCGCCTCGATCCCGCCCTGGACGACGGCGGCCTCGGAGATCACGAGCATGCTGCCGCTTTCTTCCGGGCTGGCCTTCACGTCGCCGAACACCTCGCCGTCGACGCGCAGGCCTTCGTTGAACTTCAGGTTGCCGTCGATGTGGGTGCCCTGGGCGATCAGGCTCTTGATGGGCGGCTGGCTCTTCTTACCGAACATGGTGGTATCTCCTCAACGAACGTAGCACTTACAAGGTCAGGTTCTCGACGGCCCGGCTCACCGAGCCTTCCACCATGCGGGTCGAGACATTGGTCACGACGGCCTGGGGCGGCAGGTCCACCATCCCCTCCAGCCGCCGGTACTGGCGGAATTGCAGCGTCTGCGGCCCGCCGGGCAAGGCCATCAGCCAGGGCTTGCCGTCGAGGGTGCCGGAGAAGCTCAGCTCCAGCTTGCCGCGGAATTCGGGGGCGTTCTTCACCGGCTGGATCACCAGCACCTGCCACTTGAGCTGGGTGCCCGCCAGCACCTCGGCCTTCAGGCCGCGGATGGCGATCGCCTCGGTGCCGCTGGCCGGGATCAGCTTCTCGAAGAAGCCCAGGTCCTCGCGCAGGGCGCGGTTCTGCGCCTCCAGCGTGCGCACCTGGGCGGCCAGCCGCTCCTGCGCCGCGCGTTCGGCAGTGAGGGCGCTGCTGGAGGTATTGACGATGGACTGGACGCGGTCGCGCTCGAGGCGCAGGCCCGCCACTTCCTCGCGCAGGCGGGCGAGTTCTTCCTTGGCGACGCGGTCGACACCGGCGATGTCCTTGCCCAGTTCGAAGGCCCAGAGGCCGATGGCCGCGCAGAAACCGAGCACGATGGCGGCGCCGGCACAACGCAGGGGCCAGGGCATCGCGCTGCGCACCTTCATGCGGGGTGCGCTGATCGTCAGTCGGCGGCGGAGCAGCTTGAAACGCATATGGATGAGGATGCTGCCGAAAGCGCAAAGGCGCAGCAAGTCTCCACTTGTGCAGCTTTGTGTCGGACGACAGCTTGTCCCTGGATTCCTGACGGGGGCGCGGCGCCGTGTCTCGGCACGGCAACGCCGGCGCCACAAAAGTAAAAAAGCCCGGCAGGGGCCGGGCTTTCCACGCGAATGCGCAAGACGATCAGCGCTTGCTGAACTGCTTGCGGCGGCGGGCGGAGTGCAGGCCCACCTTCTTGCGCTCGACCTCGCGGGCATCGCGGGTCACGAAGCCGGCTGCGGACAGCTGGGGCTTCAGCGCGTTGTCGTAGTCGATCAGGGCGCGGGTGATGCCGTGGCGCACGGCGCCGGCCTGGCCGGATTCACCGCCGCCGTGGACGTTGACCTGGATGTCGAAGGCTTCGACGTTGCCGGTCAGCACCAGCGGCTGCTTGGCGATCATGATCGACGTCTGGCGGCCGAAGAACTCGGCGATGTCCTTGCCGTTGACCGTGATCTTGCCGGAGCCCTTCTTCAGGAAGACACGCGCGACGCTGCTCTTGCGGCGGCCGGTGCCGTTGTTCCATTCACCGATCATGCTCAGATCTCCAGGGGCTTCGGTTGCTGCGCGGAATGCGGGTGCTCGGCGCCACCGTAGACCTTCAGCTTCTTGATCATGGCGTAGCCCAGCGGGCCCTTGGGCAGCATGCCCTTGACGGCCTTCTCCAGGGCGCGGCCGGGGTGCTTGGCCTGCATTTCCTTGAAGGTCTGGGCCTTGATGCCGCCGGGGTAGCCCGTGTGGCGATAGTAGACCTTGTCGGTCTCCTTGGCGCCCGTCACGCGGAGCTTGGAGGCGTTGATGACGACGATGAAGTCGCCGGTGTCGACGTGAGGCGTGTAGATGGCCTTGTGCTTGCCGCGCAGTCGGAGGGCAGCTTCGCTGGCTACCCGGCCGAGCACCTTGTCGGTGGCGTCAATCACAAACCACTCGTGCTTCACGTCAGCGGGCTTGGCGCTGACAGTGGTGGTCATAAAGACTCTCGAGGTTGGTTTGGCAGGATCCCCCGTGAGGGTTCACCCGAATGGATCCTTTTCCACGGTCGGTGTCCCTCTGGCGGGGACCTCTTAGGTGGCATGCTCGAAGGGTGCGCCGCTGGCGCCTCCTTCTTTCCGTCGCGGGACCCGAAGGCGCTACGGAACCCGGCATTATAGGCGGAAGTGCCCCGGTCCGCCAAACCGGCCGCCGGGCCGGGCAAAGCAGCTACCATCCACCCCCCATGTTCAGCTACCGCCACGGCTTCCATGCCGGCAACCACGCCGACGTCCTCAAGCACATGGTGCTGATCGCGGTGCTCAGGCACCTCACGGCCAAGCCCACCGCCATCACGGTCGTCGACACCCATGCCGGCGCGGGCCTCTACCGCCTGGACAGCGAATTCGCCGGCACCTCCGGCGAGGCGCAGGACGGGATCCTGAAGCTGGTGGCCAGCCCGCTGGCCGCCGAAGCGCCGCCCCTGCTGGCCGACTACTTGCAGCTGATCGCCAGCTTCAATCCCTCGGGCGGCACCCGGATCTATCCCGGCTCGCCCTTCGTCACCCAGGCCCTGCTGCGGCAGGAGCCGAAGGACAAGCTGTGGCTGTTCGAGCTGCACCCCACCGACAGCAAGGCGCTGGCGGCGCACGTCGAGCAGCTGCACGCCGGCCGCCAGGTGAACCTGAAGCGCGACGACGGCTTCGAGTCGCTGCGCGCGCTGCTGCCGCCGCCCTCGCGCCGCGGGCTGGTGCTGCTCGATCCCAGCTACGAGTTGAAGAACGATTACGGCCGCGTGGCCGCGACGCTGCAGGAAAGCCTGAAGAAGTTCGCCACCGGCACCTACATGGTCTGGTATCCGGTGATCCCGCGGCCGGAGGCGCACGAGCTGCCGCGCCGGCTGAAGACGCTGGCCAACCAGGCCGGCAAGCCCTGGCTGCACGCCACGCTGAACATCGGCCAGTCGCCCGCGCGCGCACCGACGCACACGCCGGGCGAAACCGCGCCGCGGCCGGGGCTCACCGCCAGCGGCGTGTTCCTGGTGAATCCGCCCCACACCCTCAAGGCCAGCCTGCAGCAGACCCTGCCCGCGGTGCTCGAAGTGCTGGGGCGCGGCAAGGGCCAGGCGCAGTTCGTCGAATCGGCCGGCTAGCGCCGCCGGCCCAGCACCATCGTCCAGTACGTGCCCCACTGGCTGCGGCGGTCGCCCACGCAGGCGACGGCCACGTCGACGTAGCGCGGGTCCATCAGGTTGGCGCAGTGGCTGGGGCTGTCGATCCAGCCCTGCACCGCGCTGGCCACGTGCGGGTCGCCACCCGCCAGGTTCTCGCCCACGATCTGGTACTTGTAGCCCGAGGCTCGCACGCGCTCGAACACCATGCGCCCTTCCGGGCTGCGGTGGTCGAAGTAGTTGCGCGTCGCCATGTCGCGCGAGTGGTGCGCCGCCACGCTCTCCAGCGTGCCGTCCCAGCGCAGCGGCGGCGCGGGCGGCATGCTGCGCCAGCCGCAACGCTGCGCGTGCGCGCGGGCCGCGTTGATGCGATGCAAAGCCTCGCGGGCCTGCACGCTGCAACTGGTGTGGAAGGCCGCATCGGCGGCGGAAACGCAGAGGAGCCCGAGCAAGGCCGCGGCCACCCACGGCCGGAACACGGAAGAAGACGACATCGTTCCGAGCTTGCCATGGATGAGCTAATGCAGCGTGTCCAATGGCAACCAGCTATGTCCGCGCACGCACAGCGCGTGTCACAAAGCCACGGAATCGATACATTCGCGCTCCGGCCGCATGCGCGGGTGCAACCACAATCGCGCGCATGCAACAGGTGCAGGAACCATTGCCCGAACTGGGCGAACTGCTCGGGGGTCGATGGCAGCTGCAGGCACTGGGGGCCAGCGCGTTCTGCGACACATGGGAGGCGCGCCAGGGGCGCGAGCTCCTGTTCCTCAAGAGCGCGGCCGAGACCGGCGCGGCCATGCTGCGCGCCGAAGCGGACGGCCTGCGTGCGCTCGAGGCGACGCGCACGATCCGCGTGCCGTCCGTGCACGCCGTGCTGGAACGTCCGGGCGGCGGCGCGATCCTCGCGCTGGAGTGGCTGCATCTCGCGCGGCCCGACGCCGAATTCGGCTTCCGCTTCGGCGAGGCGCTGGCGGCGCTGCACGCGCAGCCCGCACCGCTGGAGCCCGCGGCCTTCGGCTGGAACCGCGACAACTACATCGGCGCGACGCCGCAGCGCAATACGCCCACCCAGCCGCCGACGCTGCAAGGCTGGATCGCCTTCTATGCCGACGCGCGCCTGGCGGCCCTGCGCGACCGCCTGCGCCACGCACCGGGAGACCTGCACACGGCCGTCGATGCGGTGATCGCCGCGCTGCCGCAGTTGCTGGGCGACGATCCCGCGCCGCGCCCTGCCCTGATCCACGGCGATCTCTGGCAGGGCAACTGGGGCATGCTGGCCGACGGCACGCCAGTGGTGTTCGACCCCGCCGTGTCCTGCTCGGACCCGCAGGCGGAACTGGCGATGACGGAGTTGTTCGGCAGCCCGCCGCGCGGCTTCCGCGAGGCCTACGCGCACGCGGGCGGCGCCTGGCCGGACCTGAAGCGCACGCAGCTGTACCAGCTGTACCACCTGCTCAATCACGCCGTGCTGTTCGACGGCACCTACGTGCAGCAGGCGCTGCGGGTCGCGCGTTCGCTGCTCTGAACGCGCGCCGCCGCGATCCTCAGCGCAGCGCGCTGATCTGGCGCATCACCGCCAGCGTCGCGGCCGACTGGTTCATCGTGTAGAAGTGCAGGCCCGGCGCGCCGCCGCGGATCAGGCGTTCGCACAGGTCCGCCACCACGTCGAGGCCGAAGGCGCGGATCGAGGCCGTGTCGTCGCCGAAGCTTTGCAGCCGCAGCCGCACCCAGCGCGGGATCTCGGCGCCGCAGCTGTCGGAGAAGCGCAGCAGCTGGCTCGAATTGGTGATCGGCATGATGCCCGGCACGATCGGGACCTGCACGCCCAGCTTGCGCGCCTCCTCCACGAAGCGGAAGTAGGCATCGCTGTTGTAGAAGTACTGGGTGATGGCCGCATCGGCCCCGGCCTTCACCTTGGTGGCGAAGGCCTGCAGGTCCGATTGCGGCGACCTGGCCTGCGGGTGCACCTCGGGGTAGCAGGCCACCTCGATGCGGAAGTCGCCGCCGCACTCGGCGCGGATGTATTCCACCAGCTCGCTGGCGTACTGGAACTCGCCGCCGATGCCGTAGCCGCTGGGCAGGTCGCCGCGCAGCGCCACCAGGCGCTTCACGCCCATCGCGCGCAGCTGCGCGAGCTGGTCGCACACGCGGGCGCGGGTGGCGCCGATGCAGGAGAAATGGCTGGCCGCCGACACGCCTTCGGCGAGGATCTCGCCGACGGTGGTGAAGGTGCCCGCGTGGGTGGAGCCGCCGGCACCGTAGGTCACCGAGCAGAACTCGGGCTTCAGCGCATAGAGCTCCTTGCGCGCGGCACGCAGCTTGTCGGCGCCTTCGGGGGTCTTGGGGGGAAAGAATTCGAGGGAGATCGGAAGCATCAGGTGCTCCTCGTCTGGGCATGGAGGAAGAATTCGCGGTTGCCGTCGCCACCGGCGATCGGGCTGTCGTACCAGCCGAGCACTGCGAGGCCGAGGTCCGCGCAGGCTGCGCGCAGGCGCTGCTCCACTTCGCCGTACAGGCTGGCGTCGCGCACCAGGCCGCCCTTGCCGATCTGCTGCGGCTGCAGTTCGAACTGCGGCTTGGCCAGCATCAGCAGGTGGCCGCCGGGCTTGGCCAGCGGCGCCAGCGCGGGCAACACCAGCGTGAGCGAGATGAACGAGAGGTCGCCGGTTACCAGGTCGTAGTGGCCGCCGATCTGCTCGTCGCGCAGGTCGCGTGCATTGAGCTTCTCGATCGCGACGACGCGCGGGTCCTGGCGCAGCTTCGGATGCAGCTGGCCGTGGCCGACGTCGACGCCCGTCACCGCGGCGGCGCCATGCTGCAGCAGGCAGTCGGTGAAGCCGCCGGTGGACTGGCCCACGTCGAGGCAGGTCCAGCCCGCCACGTCGAGGCCGCTGGCGCGCAGCGCGCCTTCGAGCTTGAGCCCGCCGCGCGAGACGTAGCGTGCTTCGGCCGTGTCGAGCAGTTCGATCTGCGCCTGCGGCGGGATCTCGTCGCCGTTCTTGGCAACGGCGATCCAGCGGGCGCCGTCGAACCACCGCACGCCGGCGGCAATGAGCCGCTGCGCCTGCGAGCGGGAGGCGGCCAGGCCGCGGTCGACGAGGAGCTGGTCGGCACGCATGGTCTTGTCCCCTCCCCTCTGGGGGAGGGAATAAGAGGTCAATACCGGTAGGTATCGGGCTTGTACGGCCCGTTCTTGTCCACCCCGATGTACGCGGCCTGTGCATCGGTCAGCTCGGTGAGCTGCGCGCCCAGCTTCGACAGCTGCAGCCGCGCCACCTTCTCGTCCAGGTGCTTGGGCAGCACGTAGACCTTGCCCACCTCGTACTGCTCCTTCTTCGTGAACAGCTCGATCTGCGCCAGCGTCTGGTTGGCGAAGGAGGAGGACATCACGTAGCTGGGGTGGCCGGTGGCGCAGCCCAGGTTCACCAGCCGGCCCTTGGCCAGCAGGATGATGCGCTTGCCGTCCTCGAAGATCACGTGGTCGACCTGCGGCTTGATCTCTTCCCATTTGCACTTCTTCTCGAGCGACGCGACGTCGATCTCGTTGTCGAAGTGGCCGATGTTGCAGACGATCGCCTGGTCCTTCATCTTCGCCATGTGGGCGTAGGTGATGACGTCGCGGTTGCCGGTGCAGGTGACGAAGATGTCGGCCTTGTCGGCGGCGTACTCCATCGTCACCACGCGGTAGCCTTCCATGGCGGCCTGCAGCGCATTGATCGGGTCGATCTCGGTCACCCACACCTGGGCCGACAGCGCGCGCAGCGCCTGGGCCGAGCCCTTGCCCACGTCGCCGTAGCCGCACACCAGGGCCACCTTGCCGGCCACCATCACGTCGGTGGCGCGCTTGATGCCGTCCACCAGCGATTCGCGGCAACCGTAGAGGTTGTCGAACTTGCTCTTGGTGACTGAGTCGTTGACGTTGATCGCGGGCAATTTCAACTCGCCCTGCTTGAACATCCGGTGCAATTCCTTGACGCCGGTCGTCGTTTCTTCGCTTAG